>JANOHH010000972.1:0-2102 GCA_031406395.1 Verrucomicrobiota bacterium
CCATCCGCCTCCACCCGTCGCATGAAGGCGATTTGCTTTCCGTCGGGTGAAAAGACGCACGCTTCCGCAAGCGGGGCGGATTCGTCGGACGTTCGTTCCGTAAAGCGCTGGCTGTGGCCGGTCGTGGCGTCGGTCAGGAATACGCTGTTGTCCATGACATGCGTCAGGTGGCGGCCATCGGGACTCCAGGTGAAGGCGGAGGCGATCGGCCAGGGGTTGTGTGTGAGTTGTGCCGGGCTGCCGCCGTTGGGCGAAATCGTCCAAAGCTGCACGATCCCCGCATCGTCCTTCATCAAAAACGCGATGCGCGAGCCATCGGGCGAACTGCGCAACCAATGGCGCGGTCCTTGGAGGCCGGGGAACTTGCGCTCGGTGGTGAAGGTGAGCCGTCGCTGCACCACGCCGAGTGGCGGATTCGGGCGCGTAATTGGCGTGCCCGCGAGGGGCGACTCGCCGGTTTGCGTCAAATCCTCGGGCAAGTCCGCGAGGAACACTTCCGAAAAGGTTTCGCCTTTCGCACTGACGACGCTGCCTTGAAATGCCAGCGCGCGTCTCTGTCGTGTGCCGTCCGCGCGGAGGTAACCGTCGTTGCCCACCCAGCCTTCTTCGCAGGCGCGTTTGATTTCATCGGATCCCGACGCGGGTTTCGCGGTCGTGCGCGAAACGAGCACTGAAAAGTATTCGCCATCGTGATTGCGGGGATGCCCTTTGGAAACGCTGACGCGTGGTTGTGGTGCGCTGACGGCGATGTCGCGGATGTCACTTTCCACCAGCGCATCGTTGTAGGTGTAACTAGCCCAGTCGCCATGGGCGTCCCAGACGTGAACATGCGAACCCCCCCGCAAGGCTCCGGGCGTGAAGGGAAGTGCGAGATCACGTGCGTCCAGGTTCAACGCCACGCCGGGCTTTGCCCAATCCACGATCACGCCCTGCCGATGGCTGAAATCATATTGCCAGTCGGGCGTCGGATTTTCCGGGCCGAGGATGAACACGACTTGCCACGCGCGCGGATTCCACGTCACCACCCCGCAGTGAGCGCCGTTCTTGGATTCGTAAAGAGTTTTGATTTCACCGGTGCGAACCTTCACGGCCTCGATGCGGGGGCCGTCGAACCCCGCTCCAGGATTGTCGGACCGGATGTCGTAAGCGATCCACTCGCCATCCGGCGACCAGACGCCGGCATTGGTCAGAAGATGGGCATGCGGCGCATGCGTGACCTGGTGCTCGCGTGCGGCGGAGTTTGCGTGGGGTGAATCAGTGCGGCAACTCAGGCTCATAAAGATTAATCCGAGCCAACCGAGGCTTCGGAGCAGAAGGAGGGTGTCATTTTTTCCCTTTGGCGCGAGGTGGAAAAAGCGCGTAGGCTTGTTCGTGGCGGCGTTGTCCATTAATTGGCGGTGTCCGTTTCCATCGGCGACGACCATTGTGCGGATTTCAAAAATCGCTGACGGCCTGAGCTTAATATTGGTGGCAAAGTTGTAAAGTCCGCAGGCACGGGCGGAAGCTTCTGCAGTCGGTACCGCAAAAAGATTTTTCTGGCATTACACGGCGCAAGCCAATTCAATCTTGTCGCGAAGGGTTCAACTTTTTTAACTGTTCAGTCACTAAACCAGTCAATTACTTGGAACAAACTATGAGTGCAAACGCCATTCGAGTCGCCGTTACCGGGGCCGCCGGTCAAATCGGGTATTCCCTCCTCTACCGCATCGCTGCCGGTGAAGTGTTCGGGCCGGACCAGCCCGTCATTCTGCACCTCATCGAGGTGGATGTGCCGGAGATTCTGGAACGACTCAAGGGCACCGTGATGGAAATCGAGGACTGCGCGTTCCCGCTGCTCAAAGGCATCGTGGCCACGGGCAGTCTCGATGAGGGTTTCAAGGACGTGAACTGGTGTCTGCTCGTCGGGGCCGCGCCACGCAAGGCCGGCATGGAGCGCAAGGATTTGCTCGGGGCGAATGGTAAAATTTTCGTCGGTCAGGGCAAAGCGATTCAAAAGAACGCCGCCAGCGATGTCCGCGTGTTGGTCGTCGGCAATCCCTGCAATACGAATGCGCTGATCTGCATGAACAACGCGCCGAACGTGCCACGCGATCGCTTCTTTG
>JANOHH010001002.1:0-1309 GCA_031406395.1 Verrucomicrobiota bacterium
CTTGCACGTTCGACGCGCTGGGAGTTTTGGCCTGCGTGGTTGTTCTACCTTCCGGTGGGAGCAAACTACCTTCGACTGGCACTAAAGTATCGCGGCTTCACGGTACCGACGGCAGCGAACCCCGGCATCTTTTCCGGTGGCTTCGTCGGCGAATCCAAAATTGCCACGCTTCGCGATCTACAGACGACCAGTCCAGAGTTCACCGCGGAAGCCCACTTGCTTGCAGGCTCGACGCCAACGGAACGCCTCGCGTCCCTTCATCACCTCTGCGAGCAGCATCGCATCAACTATCCGTTTATCCTCAAGCCGGACGTGGGCCAACGCGGCGTGGGCGTGAAGCTCATCCGGTCACGGGAGCAGGCTTCGGCCTATCTGCAACAGACGGCCGCGCCCTTGGTCGTCCAACACTATGCTCCCGGCCCGCGAGAAATCGGCGTGTTCTACTACCGCTTTCCGCACGAGTCACGCGGACGCATCTTCGCCATCACGGAAAAAATCTTTCCCACCATTACCGGCGACGGACATCGCACGATTGAAGAACTGGTCTGGGGCGACGAGCGGGCCCGCTTGGTTGCGGAGAAATATCTGCAACGCTTGAGCCAACGGCGCTCTGAAGTGTTGCCCGCCGGAGCAACCATCAAGCTGGTCGAAGCCGGCAATCACGCCCAGGGTTGCATCTTCCGCGACGGTGCGCCGCTGTGGTCGGAGGAACTGGAGCGGCGCATTGATGCAATTTCCCGGCGGCTCGCCGGTTTTTTCATCGGTCGCTATGACATTCGCTACGCTTCCGCTGCCGAGCTGCAAGCCGGCCGCAATTTCCAGATCATCGAGCTCAATGGCGCGGCCTCCGAAGCGACGAGCATCTACGACGCCCGCAACTCGTTGTTCTCTGCCTACCGCACATTGTTCCGCCAATGGGAGCTCGTCTTCGCCATCGGTGCAGCGAACCGCAAATGCGGATCATCGCCCACCAAATTTTCGCTGCTCTGGCGCTCGTGGCGCGCGACCAACGCGCTTGTTGCCACCTATCCCCTCGCTGACTGACCCGCATGTGTACCGTCACGTTCATCGCCCGTCGCAACGGCTACGCCCTTGGCATGAATCGGGACGAAAAGTTGACCCGCGTCTCCGCCCGCCCTGCGGCGCGGCATCGACTCGGCGACGGTGTCGCGCTCTTTCCCTCGGAACCGAACGGCGGCACCTGGGTGGGCGTGAACGATTCCGGAGCCACGCTCGCGCTGATCAACCGGTATTCTGTCGCTGCCCGCGTCGTTGGGAAAACTGTCAGCCGTGGCGAAGCCGTTAGGTC
>JANOHH010001039.1:0-6062 GCA_031406395.1 Verrucomicrobiota bacterium
GTGGGCAGTCGTCTTCCGCGACGAGTGCCCCGCAGCGCAGTGAATAGCAGGGGTGCGCCTGAACGGCTCTCGGCCGATATAAAGTAGAATAGACGGCGGTAAAAGAGTGAGCCCATGAAGCGAGTTCTTAAGGTTTTGCTGTCATTGCCGTTTATTCTGGCGCTGGGAGCGCTTGGCATCTATGCGCTGGGCGGCTTTGTGGTTGCACCGTGGTGGATCAAGCGTGAGTTGCCGCAGATACTCAAGAGCCAACTGAATGCATCCGGCACACTCGGGGCTGTCAGCGTTAACCCGTTCAAGCTCACCGTCGACGTGCGTGATTTTGCGTTGACCGAATCCGGCGGCACGCAAGCGGCTATCGCGTTTGACCGACTGTTTGTCGACTTCGAAGCAAGCAGCCTGTTCCGGCGCGCATGGACTTTCGCCGCCATCACGCTCGAGCGCCCGCGCCTCAACCTGGAAGCCGATGTGAACGGGGTACTCAATCTTGCCAAGCTGGCGCCGAAAGATGCGTCTGCCAAAACGCAGCCCACTTCCGGCCTGCCGCGCCTGCTGTTGCAAAAGCTGGTCCTGTTCAGTTGAAGATTGCTGTAATTCACCCTGCAATTCCTTCAAGCGCGCCTGCCGTTGTTCCACGGAACCCCGCTTCGTCGCCACGCTCAGTTTGTCCGATTCCACGTTGGTGGCAAAGGCATTGAGCCGCGCTTCCAGACCGCTGCGTTCCTCTTCCAGTTGAATTTTCTCGGCGGAAAGTTTTTCGAGGCGCACGACATTGCCCGACTTCTGTAAATCCAGCGCGTTGATCTCGTTGCGGGCGCGGGTCAAGTCCTGCGCGACGGCAAAGGCTTCGGACTGCGCCGAACGCAATTCATCCTGCCCGCCGCGAATGCCATTCTCGATTTGCTGGAGCGAGGCCTGACGCGCGTGCAGCGTCTGTTTGTGCTGCGCCAGCGCGGTTTCAGAGGCTGACATGCGCGTTCGGACCGAAGCGAGTTCGTCGGATGCAAAGCGATTGCGCTCCTCGGCTTCGGTGATGTCGGCGGTGGCCTTGGTGTTCTGGGCGGCAAACTCGCGCAGGCGTTCTTCGTTGAACTGGATGCGGCTTTCGTGGCGATCCATCTCACTCTTCAGCTCCAGCCCGCGCTGCTGCGTGGCGGCCACCTCGTGTTCCAGTTCCGACAGACGCTCGCGGAGTTGCGCGATTTCATCTTCGGCGCGCAGCACGGCGGCGGATTCGGTTTCGATTTCGTTGCGAAGATTGTCGGCGGCGGTTTGCCGGTCGCGCACTTCCCCGAGCAACACGTCGAGTTGATGCCGGGCGAGTTGCGTGTCGAGGTGCTGGAGCTCGATCTGGATTTGCTTGAAGCGCCGCGCCTTGCCGGCCTGCCGTTGGAGTGAACCGATCTGTCGTTTCACTTCGCGGATGAGATCCGCGACGCGCAACAAATTCTGCTCGGTGTATTCGAGTTTGCGGAGGGATTCCTTTTTCTGGCTCTTGAACTTGGTGATGCCGGCGGCTTCCTCGAACACCATGCGGCGATCTTCCGGTTTGCTGGATAGAATCTGCGTGATGTTGCCCTGCGCCATGATGCTGTAACTCGTGCGCCCGATGCCCGTCCCCATGAAGAGTTGCTGGATGTCCTTGAGGCGACACGGCGTGCGGTTGATGAAATACTCGCTGCCGCCGTCGCGAAACACGCGCCGCGTCACCGTGACTTCGTGGTAAGCGACCGCGACGCCCGCGGCGCTGAGATTCTCCGCGTCCACCCCGCCGAGGGTGATAGAGACTTCCGCCATGCCGAGCGGCTTGCGACCGTCCGTGCCGTTGAAGATCACATCGGCCATTTCGCCGCCACGCAGCGCTTTCGCCGATTGCTCCCCAAGCACCCAGCGGATGGCGTCCGAGACGTTGGATTTGCCGCAGCCGTTGGGCCCGACAATGGCAGTGACGCCCGGCTGAAAATTCAATGAGGTTCTGTCCGCGAAGGACTTGAACCCTAAAACCGTTAAGTTCTTGAGATACATGACTATTGTGGGTTAAGAGCAAACCAAACCGGCTGGACCCTGTAAAGCGAAAAACCACAAGATACAGGGGCACAGCCCGCCGACCGCACAACTAATTGGTGAGGAACCGGGATTTGCGTTGTGCCAACCGACGTAACTTTTCAACAAAACCACGACTACTAAATGACGGTACATCTTCTACGCCCATGCTGCCGCCGGTGCAACAAGAATGTTGGAAAAAGCGGGCAAGTATGATTCACCAATCCAAGGCGGGTTCAGCGACTAGTTGGTTGCACCACCGACCTTCCTGCACAAGCGGGACCAGCCCGCTACAACTTCAAATCCTTCGCCATGATGTAATCATCCATCACGAAGCCGCTGCCAAAATCGGTGATGACGGAATCCGCCACGGTGAAACCGTTGCGTTGATAAGCGGCGACCGCCTTGAGATTGCGCTTGTTCACGGCCAGGATCAATCGCCGCGCCCCAAGCTGGCAGACGGCCCGCTCGCAATGTTGGAGTAGCAAGCTCCCCAAGCCGCGCCCGTGCATTTCCGGCAACAGATAACATTTGTGCAGCTTCATAACGCCCGACGCAGGCGTCGGACCGCATGAAGCGAAGCCGACGAATCGGTCATCCACCAGCAAACGAACAAACCAAATGTCCTTGGACCGAATTTGCTCACGCAAGGTTTCGAGCGAATACATCCTGGCCAGCATGTAATCAATCTGCGCGGGCGAGATGATGCCGGGATAATGTTGTCGCCAGATGAACCCGGCTAGTTCGGCCAGCGCAGGTAAGTGCGCCTCCGCGGCTGGCAGAATTTGCACTTGGTCGGAGGGGCTGCGCTTCATTGCAAAATTCCTCCGCTCCGGTCAAACTCGCGGGTGGTCATCATTCCTCGCCAGGATGTGCGCCCGCAAATGCGCCTGATGTCTGATACTTCTTAGCCTGAATCCAGGACATTTTGCCCGGCGACTCGCTGCCCACGGAGACCATCGTTTCCCGCCGGACTTTGCACCCCAGAATGTCGGTGAGGGCGGCTTTCGTTTCGACTGATCCGTTCGGTATCATCAGCACGCTGCCTTCAAAACGGGCAATCGTCGGGAATGCCCAGCAACGCTTCCATCGCCCGGGTCGCCCGGTAGCGATCCGCGTTGGGTTGAACCATGAAATCCTGGATGGCAATCACGTGCTTGCCCCACGCAGTCGCCAGCGGCGGGGACTTGATGTCCTCCAGTGATCCGGGTTCGGGCAGCCGCGCTTCCACGGCCAGCGCTCGGCTCATTGCCAGCGCCGCGTCCAACAGCGGCGTGCGAGCTTCGTCACCCATGCCACCGTCGGCGAGGAGTCGAGCCATTTTGAGTTTGCGCGCGGCGAGATCGCGATACGTCTTGGCGCGGGCCAGTTCGTCCGCACTCAACGGTGCGAGCGTTTCGGCCACCGGATGCAACGGGCGGGCGGCGCGGCTGACGGGCGCAATCAAGCCGGCGGCGATCAGCCGTTCCAAGGCTTCCTGCGTGGCGCGGTCCAAAACTTCGAGTCGCACCGGCGCACCGGCTTCGAGGTCGGCGCACAGTTCGGCGTGCAACGCTTCGAGGCGCGGGCGGTGCAACGCCGCCTGGCTTTCGACCACCACGTAAAGCACCGAATGCGAACCTTCGCGGGGAAACCGTTCCTCGCAGGTGACGAGCGATGCCCCGAGCTGACGGCCCGCCTCTTCGGCAAACGCGCGCGGGCGGTCGGATGGCTTCGACGGTTTCAAATTTGAGATTTGAGATTTCAAATCGCCGGCGGCAGCCGGCTTGGGCGCTTCGCCCACAAGCTGGTTGAGCTTGCTCAAGAACGCCTGACGTCCGCTGCGCAACGGAATCGCGCCGAGGTCACCGCGCTGATCAAGCACGCCGTCGGCGAGCGCCTGCTTGTTGGCGAGCGTTTCCAACATGCGATGCTCGATCGTTCCTTCCGCGACGAGATTGATGACCGTGACAGGACGGGTCTGGTGCTTGCGCCACGCGCGGGCGATGCGTTGTTCGAGCTTCGCCGGATTCCACGGCAGATCGCAATTCACGACCACGCTGGCATTCTGGAGGTTCAAACCCGTCGAGCCAGAATCAGTGCTGAGGAACACGCGACAGTTCGGATCGCTCTTGAAGGCGTTGATTTCCGCGCGCCGCTTCTGCTGCGGCACCGAGCCGGTGTGCCACGCGAATCCCAACTTGAGCCGCTTGCACAGGTCGCGTACGAGTTCGAGCATCTTCTCCCATTCGGAAAACACGATCACCTTCACGCCTTCGTTCTCGCGGCATTCTTCGAGAACTTTTTCCAACTCGGCCAGCTTCGGGCAATCGCGCACCTTCGGGTCGAGGATGTAGGTCGTGTCGCAAATCATTCGCATCATGGCCAGGTTCATCATGAGCCGTTCCGACTCCTGCTGCGTGAGCGGACGGCGCCTGGCGAGGGCCGCCAGCCGGGACACGACCTCGTTGCGCTCGTCATACGCGACCTGCTGCTTCGGCGTGAGCTTCACAAAATGCTGGCGGTCGGTGCGGTCGGGTAATTCGGTTTCCACGTCGCTCTTGCGGCGGCGCAGCATGTAAGGCGCGATGCGTTCGTGCAACCGGGCCAGATCGCGGTAGCCCGCCGGCCGACCGCGTTCGTCGAACTGATAAAAGTCGCGATTGAAACGGAACAACGGCCCGAGCGCCCGGGGATCGAGGAAGTCCAGCAGCGAATACAGTTCGTCAATCCGGTTCTCGAGGGGCGTGCCGGTGAGGATGAACGCGTAACGGCTCTTCAAACGCTTGATCGCCTGGGCGGTTTGCGTGTTCCAGTTCTTGATGCGCTGGGCTTCATCGAGCACAACCACGTCAGGGCGGAAACGCGCGTTCACTTCCAGCGCATCACGGATCATTTGCTCGTAATTGACGACGGTAAAGAACGTGCCGGCTTCGTAAGCTTCGCGCCGCGCGGGCAATCCGCCGAAGACGAGTCGAGTGGGGAGGTCGGTGAACTGCCGGATTTGATCCTCCCACTCGCCCTTGAGCGAGGCGGGCGTGACGACGAGCACGCGCGCCGCTCGATCCAATCGCCGGAGCAATGCGCACGCGGCAATGGCTTGGATGGTTTTGCCCAGGCCCATTTCATCAGCCAGCAGCGCGCGTTCGGTGAAAGCCAGGTGCAACATGCCTTCGCGCTGGTAGGGAAACAGCGGCACGCGCGTTTCGTGCGCCGGCCATTCGCCACTGTGGACCTTCAACTCGTATTCACGGCGCAACTCCTTGCGCTCGACGCGATGGCGGCGGGCCTCGAGCCAAGGGCCAATTTCCTGCGAGAGCCGCACCTCCGGCAAATCAGCCGCGCCCAATTTCTTCAACGCCGCCAAAACGTCCTCCGGCGGTGTGCTGGACAAACGCCCGTCATCGGCGAACCACTTCCGCGCCACAGCCGGCAGCCGCTCCAGCCCTCGCTCGACGCGCACCGTGTCCGCTGTGTCATCGGGCACGACATCCACGCGCAGCGAGCCATCCTTGACCGCCTGCGCAAACAATCGCTTGAATCGCGCCTCCAGATGTAGCAGCACCGCCTCGACGTGCTTGCAAGTGCCGAGACCGTTCTTGCGAAAATCCTGACACGCGCAAGCGAACTGGCGGCCCGCCACGTCGCGAATCTCGACGGCATACGTCAGCCCGCTGCCCTAGCCGACGGAGAAGTTGGATAACACCGGAAACCGCCCTTCATCGTTACGGATGACGAACGACCCTTCGCGCGCCCGCAGCCGGCGGCGGTTGATCTCATCCTCGTCCGTCGTGCGCCAGTCATGCGCGGGCGGCAGGGATATCTCCGGTTCGGATTCTTTTCCCAGCCGGCGTGGCTTGGAAGCGGGACTTGCGATGCGAGCGGACTTCTTTGATTTCAGTTTTGCAACGGGCAGCGTCATGGGGACAGATTGGCTACGATCAGAAGGCTCGGCAATACTGGAACTGTCGGCAATACTGGAACTTGACTCGGAACGCGTGGGGTTGCTTTCCAGATGCCTCAGGCTTTCGCAATAATGG
>JANOHH010001054.1:0-5564 GCA_031406395.1 Verrucomicrobiota bacterium
GTGGCGTTGGAGATGAGTGAGCATGTCATCGAGCATGGCCGGATGTTCAACGAAATCGACGACGAATTGGCGCGCAACGTCTGCGTCATCGGCACCGAGACACGGAATGAATTGTGGGGCACGCCCGAGCAGGCGGGGCAAGACGTCATCCCCATCGGGGAAACAATCTATATCAATGGCGTGCCGTTCACCATCATCGGCATGTTCAAACATTACGAGAGCGAACAGGAACGCAAAGTGCGCGAACTCGCCAAGCTCGAAGCGCAAAAGCCCCAGTTGAAGGAGGTCGTTGCGCGCGATCGCGGGCAAAGCCGGGGCGGCCGGCGGCGCGGCAATTTTGTTTATTACCTGAAGAATGCCACCATCTACATGCCTTTGAATACCATGTGGATGAAATTTCGCTCGGGAATCCGGCTGACGGGCTTCGGCGCCGGCTTTCAATCCACCGGCGGGGCGGGCGGGGCCACGGGCGATCCGCGCTTATCGAATCTCGAATTACGTATCGCGAGCGTGGACACCCTGCCGGAGGCGTTGCAGCAGATTCGCAATGTGCTGATGTCCACGCATCGCGGTATCGAAGATTTCACGTTTCGGACGCAGGAGGAATGGGCGGAGAACATCAACAACTTCATTCGCGATGCACGGCTGAGTGGGGGACTCATTGCAGGGATCAGCCTCTTGGTCGGCGGGATTGGCATCATGAACATCATGCTCGCCAGCATTTCCGAGCGGGTGCGGGAAATTGGTATCCGCAAATCCGTGGGTGCCGCCACGATTGATATTTTCATCCAGATCCTTGTCGAATCCCTGGTCATTGCCGTACTCGGGGGTCTCGCGGGATTGGTGGCCTCCTTTGGGCTGGTGCATCTGCTCAGCTCGTTTTCGCCCACGGAAAATGCGCCCATAGTGACCGCCACCTCGATGCTGATAGCGTTCGGCTTCAGCGTCTTGGTGGGCATCCTCGCCGGCATTTTCCCGGCGATCAAAGCGGCGCGGCTGAATCCCATCCAGGCGCTGCGTTACGAGTAACCCGGCCATGAACCTGATCACCATCATTGCCGTCGGACTCAAGGAAGTTTGGGCCCACAAATTCCGTTCCCTGCTGACAATGCTTGGCATCATTCTCGGCGTGGCCAGCCTGGTCGGCATGGCGGCGATCATCAAGGGCATGGAGAACGGGATGCGGGAGACCATGGTTGCGATGGGCGGCGCGGACAAGGTGTTGCTCGAACAACAGGAAGTGCCGTCGGAGCAGGAACACCTCGCCGACCAGTCACCCGGACGCACCATGTTGGACGTGCAGTCGCTGAAGCAGAGCGCCCCGTTGCTGCGGTTGGTATCGCCAGAAATGGGGTTGAACGAGGTGGTCTTGACGCGGGGCGAGAAAATGAGTTTGCCGTCGGAGTGCGTCGGTGTTTCGCCAGCCGTGCTGGAAATGAACCTGCACACGCTGGAGCACGGTCGGTTCTTCACGGAACTGGACGAGGAGAACGCGAACGCGGTTTGTGTGATTGGCACCGGGATCCGTGACGAACTGTTTGGTTCACCGGAGCGGGTCGGGCGTGACATCATTCCCCTCGGAGAAATCATCTACCTTAACAGTCAACCCTTCACGATTGTGGGCATGTTTGAGCGCTACGAGGGCGAGCAGGAAAAGAAACAGCGCGAACAGGCCAAACGTCGCCCCGCCGAAACCCAGGCCGGCCCCACTCGGATGCGCGGCTGGGGCCGCGGTGGCAACTGGGCGTTCGCGCGCAAGAATCAAACGATTTATCTGCCGCTCAATACGGCCTATCTTCGCTTTCGCACTTCGACCGGCACGAACGGTATCCCGGACGCGCGTCTGACGGATATCGATCTCAAGGTGACCGATCTGGCCGAACTCGAACCGGCGCTCCAGCAGGCCCGCAATGTCCTCATGTTGACGCACCGGGGTATCGAGGATTTCAACTTCCGCACGCAGGAGAATCAGTTGGAGACCATTGAGCAGCAGATTCGCAATGCGCGCCTGAGCGGCGGCATCATTGCGGCCATCAGTTTGTTGGTCGGTGGGATTGGCATCATGAACATCATGCTGGCCAGCATCAACGAACGCATCCGGGAGATCGGCATCTGCAAGGCGGTCGGAGCCACGGGCTTGGCCATTTTTGCCCAGGTACTGATCGAGAGTGTCGTGATTGCGTTGCTCGGCGCGACCCTGGGGGTGGTCGCTTCCTATGGGTTCGTGGATGTGCTGGCCAAGCTGGCCCCCAATTCCAACGCGCCGGTGATTACGCCGGCGGCCATGGCGGTGGCGGTGGCGTTTAGTGCGGCGATCGGCGTCATCGCCGGGTTGTTCCCCGCCCTCAAAGCGGCCAAACTCGATCCGATCCAGGCGTTGCGTTACGAGTAGCGGAAATTCCGTGCCGCTGAAATCCTCGGGAAGATTCCGGGGGTAAGGCGTGCGATCAACCTTTGGCGTGGGTACTAAGGCCGACCGGGGGCCCGAACGCCGTAACGCTTTCGCATTTCATCACTCATCTGCGTCGGGGCGGGGGCGGTGGTCTGGTTGGCAGGCTGCGCCACCGCCGCGGCGCCGACGCTGGCGATAAAACTTCCAACCACGACACTTTGCTCTTCATCCGGGAGGCAAAGGTAGATGGTCCCCGATACTTTGTCTTCACTCACCGCACCAAACTGAAGTTTCATGGCGTAGCCTTTGGAATAAACTTTTTGTTGCAAGGCGGTTTTCCCTTCCACTTTCCACTTCTTCCAAACCCGCGGGGCCACGCGGGCTTGCGGAGTAACCTCAATGGTCTTGCCGGAGAGACTTTCCCCAACCTTCATGCCGAAGAACACCCCCAACTCCATGTCCGGCACCGCATTCGTGCCTTGGCGCAAGGCCAAGGTGCCGTTGTCCACCCGCGCCGTGTCGTACTTGAATTCGTTCGTAGAAATCTTGCCATACGCCGCGTTGGTCGGAATCACAATATTGGCCAGATTGGTCGTCCAGACAGCCGGCGGCGGGGGCAGTGGCGGGGCGGCGGGCGTTGCGGCCGCAGCCACGGCCGTTTCAGCGGTCACCGCCGCTGCGTCCGCCGCAGCGGCTGGGCTCGCTCCGCCAAGAAATGCGGGTAAGTGGCTTTTCAATCCCGTGTACCGGACCCCGAAAAAGAGCGCCGCCAGCACGATGAGAATTGAGGCTGTGCCGATGAGTATTTTACCCATGCCCGATTTCTTTGGCGCGACGACCTGCTTGGTATGGAACTTCGGGAGGACGGGGGCATGCTTCTCGACGGGGGCCTTCTTTATGCCCAGCGACCCGGTCGGTTTGGCTTCTGCCGCGGGGGCCGTGATTTCACCTTGGCAGATCGGACATTGCAATGGTTGGCCATAATACTGGGCGCCACAGGTAATGTCCTGCTGGCAGAGTGGGCAGGGGAAAGTAAATTCGCTCATAACAATTCGTGTTTGTCTATCCGTGTTCTTCTACCGTTCGCCAATTGGGCTGTCAACTGCGGCCAGCACCGTGCCGGCCCGCTGACGCAATTCGATGGCCTATCTCAACCATCTCGGACGCGTCGGGTCAAGCAAATCTGCCAGTCGTTTGGCATCACTCAAGCCGCGAGGCCCCCGGGCCACGGCTCTCAAAACGCGGGCCCACTTCGCCAAATTCAACGAGAAGCTTGACACAGCCGAACCGCCGTCCGAGGCGGTTGGTGGGCGACAAGGCAGCCGACCGCTTGGGCGAGCAGAACAGCAATCGCCCCACGCCGGATTGAATGGACCATTTGGATTACCACGAACTTCCGGGCCAAGCGCGAACTTTTCTAAGCAGCGGCAGGTTCCTTTTGGGAAAGAGCTTAAGCAGGAATGGTATTCCCATTCCGCCGGATCATTGATTTCGGCACGCCACGTCGCCCGGCTCAGTGCCAGACTTCTCCCTTCGTGGCGTCACCTCGCACATCGAGCAATTGCAGGCTGGAAACCGTCTTCATCGTTTTGTGGTCGGCGAAGGTCCAGACCACCTCCTTCGCTGGCGTCACTTCAATGATCTGCGGACCGCTCGCGAATTGCCCGTGGCCCTGCCAGTTCGACATTACGGTGTTGCCGTTGGGCAGGCGCTGCAGGCCGGTCATGAACTTCAAGCTGATGCCCGGCAGGTCGCCACTCTTGATTTCCCAAACAGTCCGGCCTTTGGCGTCCACCTCGAACACCCGGGCGCCGTCCTTCACGGTGTCGCCGCACGCGATGAGGGTGTGGTCATGGGCCAGTCGCACGACGCTGTGCGGGCCGCTGGCAGCCGGGATCTCGCGCACCATTCTGCCGTGGACGTCGTATTCGCGCACGACTTGTTCACCGTAGTGGGCGACGAGGTAGTGGCCGTTGGCGAGCCGACGGGCGTTGCGCATGTAGAGATGCCCCCCGTCCTGGCCCGCCGGGAGCAACCGGATTTCCTTGGCAATGTTCCCCGCCGGCGCCACTTCGAGCAACCGGCCCGCATTGCATTCGCCAATGAAGGTGTTGCCGTTGGCGAGGCGTTGGCAGGCGTAAATCTCACTCTTCGACTCGTAATGGAATACGACTTTCTTCTCCCGCGTGACTTCCTGAACGCCGTGGCCGGTGGTGAAAAGGAGATTGCCATTCGGGAGCACCCAGAGCTCGTTGCAGCTCGCAGCCGGATATTCCCACTCCACCTGGCCGTCGGCGGTTACGATGAAGACCTTGCCTTGAACGTAATCCGCGCAAGCAAAACGATGGCCCCCGGCAAATGCCGTCACCGCGAGGGGAAAAAGAAGGCACAGCGCGAGCGCGACGGCAGGACGATTTCGGCGAGGGAGGCCCTCAGGCTTTTGATTTTTCATACCCCAAGATGTGCATTTGGCGCCGAGCCTTCAAGCGTCGCCTGCAGTCTAAATTCTGCCCGCTTTGCCGGAGCGCTCGCTTTTTGAAACCGGTCAGTTAGGTGGTGCGCCTGCCGGCTCGACGAGGGTTGGCAGGCACTAATCAACCCTGCGCGGCTCCCACGTGCTCGGAATCAGGATCGACGGATTTCGGTGCGGGCTCTTGGCCCAAGCAATACTGGCCGGCGGATTTGTCCCAGTCCGACCAAGAAGTGGGCAGGAAAAGGCAAGTTCCGCGCAGTGCAACAAGTCGCCGCGCGCCATATTTCATGCGTCCGCCTTTGCCGCCTTGTGTCCGTTCGGAAAACGATGCAACGAAACCTTCCACATCGCCGCGGGCATCGCCGTTGGATCTGCGCTGCCGGGGTGGGGCTTACACTTGCGCTCAATCTTGATGCGGCCCATCCCGCATCCCTTCCTTCACTCGCACCCGCTTTTTGGGTTTGGTCCGGCGAAGCTGATCCGCTCTGCGACCTCCGCCGGGCATTCACGCTCGATGCGACCCCGACGAATGCGACCGTCCTTATCACGGCTGACAATGGCTACGAACTCTTTGTCAATGGTTCGCGCGTCGGCAGCGACGAGGGTGCCGCCTCGGAGGTCTGGCAAACGGTAGAGCGCTACGATATCACCGCGCGCCTGGCCAAAGGCCGGAATGTCCTCGGCATCCATGGCAGCGAC
>JANOHH010000941.1:0-1150 GCA_031406395.1 Verrucomicrobiota bacterium
GGCAAGGTCAGGGCAAAGTCGGGTGCCCTGCGCCATTTCCACGGCGGTGCGCGGCTCCAACAACCGGGTGCTGGTGATGTTCCCCACCGTCGCCTTCATGGCGGTGTGCAGCCGGGAGCAAATCAACTCATGTCGTCGGCCGGGCGGCAGGCGCAGGGTCACTTCACCAGCGTAAATTTCCTCATACGGTTCGCTCATGCTTTCGGCAATAATTTACGGAGGAATCGTCCGGTGTGCGAATGTTTATTCCGCGCCACCTGCTCCGGGGTGCCTTGCGCCACAATCTGTCCGCCGCCGCCGCCGCCTTCCGGCCCGAGGTCAATGACCCAATCAGCCTCGGCGATCAAATCCAGATTATGCTCGATGACCACGACGGAGTGGCCGGCATCCACCAGGCGCTGCAAAACTTCCACCAGCCGGCGCACGTCGGCGCTGTGCAGGCCGATCGTGGGTTCTTCGAGGATGAAGAGATTCGCGGAACGTGAAGCGAACTGCGGGGCACGGGAAGGAATTTGATCCGGCGACGGGCGCAAACCGGAAAGCAAATGGGAAACCAGCTTCACCCGCTGCGCTTCGCCACCGCTGAGGGTCGGGCTGGGCTGGCCGAGTTTGAGATAATCCAGGCCCGTATCGTGCAGCGCCTGCAATGCGCGCTTGATCTTCGGGATGCCCGCGAAGAATTCCAGGGCCGCCTCGACGGACAGGTCGAGCACCTGAGCGATGTTCTTCCCGCCGTATTCGATGTCCAGGGTCTCGCGGTTAAAGCGCGTGGTGTCGCAGGTCTCGCAACGCACGAAGGCGGGCGGCAGGAAGTTCATCTCCAATTTGATCTGGCCCGCGCCTTCGCACTCCGGGCAACGACCTTGCGCGCTGTTGAACGAGAACCGGCTCGCCGAGTAACCGCGAATCCGCGCCTCGGGCACTTGGGCGAACAATGCGCGGATGTCATCAAAGAACCCCACATAGGTCGCCGGGATCGAGCGCGGCGTGCGGCCGATGGGCGATTGGTCAACTTCATAGACGGCCTTGAGGGATTCGTGGCCGGCGAGGCGGGCGGTTTTGCCTGAAGATTTTTTGCCAAGGAGGGCCTGAACCTCCGGCAACAGGCACTCACGGATCAACGTGCTCTTGCCCGAGCCGCTGACGCCTG
>JANOHH010001090.1:0-3161 GCA_031406395.1 Verrucomicrobiota bacterium
ATTCTGAGTCTGGACCCTCTGCTATTCGGGTTAAACCACATGCCCGTGAATTGGTGCATCCGGCAGGATTGGCTTCCCGAGCCCTGCAAGTTGGTTGCCCAGAAGAACCATTCGCTGTCGCGAATTGCAGTCCCACCTGCAGACTCTCCGTTCGAAGCGAAGGATGATAATAGTTTCACCACGGATGCAGAAATGGTGGGTTGCCTCGGAGTCGCACCGAGTTCTCGCCGGTTAAGAGCCGGGACTTCACTATCAAAGTTTGCAACCCGAAAGAGACGCGACACGAAGGCGGAGTTGAACCACCGCGGCCAGATCTGTGAAGTTCTGACTGACACCGGGATTTCGCGTCGCGTGAAAAGGAATCCCAAGCGCACCGAATCGAGTGTCCGGCCATTACTTCGACCGTGCGGGGTCTCTGCCGACGCAACCGATTCGCTTGGGAAATGGACGGGCATGTCGGAAGTGCGCCGACTACTCCGGTTTGGAAGACCGGCGTGTGTCTATCAACACCTATGCCCGTTATACCTTGGACACCACCGCTCCTGTGCGTGCATCATTCCGTCCGTGACTATTCCGGAAGCGTTGATTGAACAACTCAACGGCGCGAGATGCGTCAGCGTGCTCACCGGTGCAGGTGTGTCTGCTGAAAGTGGAGTGCCGACATTTCGCGATGCGCAGACCGGCCTGTGGGCGAATTACCGTCCCGAAGACCTCGCAACGCCGAATGCTTTTCGGCGCAATCCGCGTCTTGTCTGGGAATGGTACGAATGGCGGCGTCAACTCGTTGCGGGCGTGAAGCCGAATCCAGCGCACCTTGCGTTGACGGAAATGGAAAAGCTGTTTCCAGCCTTTCATCTGATCACCCAAAACGTTGACGGCTTGCATCAACGTGCCGGCAGTGTGGGTGTGATCGAACTGCATGGAAACATCACCCGCACGAAATGCTTCGATGAAGACATCCTCGTTGCATCCTGGCAGGAAACGGAAGACGTGCCGCCAAAATGCCCGCGTTGCGGTGGCTTACTGCGGCCAGATGTAGTGTGGTTTGAGGAAGCGCTGCCCGAAAAGGAGATGTTTCTCGCGAGACAGGCGAGCGCCGCGTGCGACATCTTCTTCGCCATCGGCACATCCGCCATGGTCCAGCCGGCTGCCTCCTTGCCGCTGGAAGCGTTGTATCGCGGCGCGACCGTCGTCGAGATAAATCCGCAGCGCACCTCGTTGACCTGCCGCGCGCAATTTGCGCTCCACTCCGCTGCCGGAGCCGTGCTGCCGGAATTACTCCAACGGCTCGGGAAATAAAATGGAATCCCGTGCGAGATTCGCACTCGCATACGTGGTTTTGCAGACCACTGCCTGAGCTGTTCGGCTAACGGGATGAACTAAAAACAGATTCGAAGTCCTTGCGAAGTTTTTCGAGCGACCACTTGAAGAACTGATCCATGTTCGCATGACTGATATCCTCAAAGGTGAAGACGGGAGACGTTCGACCTAAAAGAGTGACTTCTTTTCCTAGTGGATCCTTGATGCCGTCGTTCCTTGTAAACCAGCGCCGGGCGAGATCACGGGCTTCATCTGATTGAAAAGCGGCGAGGGCGCAAGCTGCCGTGTGCTGGATCTGGGCGTCTGGATTGCTCAGCGCATCCTTCAGTATCTGCCCCGGCTCACGGCTGCCAATGATTACGCACGCCGCCGCTGCATCCTTGTGTGCCGCCGGCACTCTGCCCGACAACGCCTGGCGCAAGCACTGCAATCCGCGCCCGCGGTCGAGGAGATACATGATCAATGCTACCTCTCCCGCCTGTGCGCCTCCTGCGTTTTCAATCAGGTGACGAACCCTGGCTTTGAATTGCGGATCAAGTGAATCACAGCGAACCCTTTGAAAAAGGGCGAGGCTGGCTTGCGTCACTTGATAGTTTCGTGGTTGCTGGTCAGGTTGCTTGCCCGTGGCGATCCGAAGCCGGGACAAGATCGAGCGAAAGCCCGTTGCCTCGCTGTAACGGTGATCGAGGAGCTTCTTGAGGATATCGACCGTATTTGGACGATTCCACGCGCGCACTATTTCCAAAGCCGTATTGGCAGCGCCATCAACCGGACTATGAAACAAGCGCCCGATAACAATCTCCTCGCTGAGTTGAGGGCCCAGATCAGCGATGGCAGCCAGATAGCTGGGCGCGTAAGAATCTTTCTCGTGTAGAGCCGTTCGCAAGAATTGAAGCCGCGATCGCCTCGTTCTCTCCAATTCCTGTTCAATTCGATCCTGCACTTTTGAACTAATATCCATTTGTGAACTCAGCTGGCTTGCCAACACGACATCGCCGACGCCAAGTGCCGCATAAATTGCACTGCGGAGTGCAGCCGGAGTCTCCCATTCCAGTAACCGGGCAATTTGGTTGCTCAGCGGCTCGACAGCCTCCGCTAACCGCGCACCGTCTGCGGTCAATCGGAGTCCGTGTTCTGCCTTCACGCAGTTCGCGGCACCAAGGCGATCAATTTCAACCTGCCATGAGTGTTGGAGCGGCTCATCTCGTCGGATCAGCCGTTCGGGGAATCCCGGCTTGGAGAGCGACAAAAGATAGTTGCTGTAAAAAAAACGGTCGATTTTGCCGCTGTCTCCCTCACGCGTGAAATCCACGTCAATGCTGTCACCGGTGACCTTGTTTGTCAGGCAACAGCCACAACCGTGAAAGTAATACTTCCAATCTGGTTCATCCGGGACGTCACCCGACTGTGGCAAAGCTTCGGGATGACCGAAAGCTCCGGCGCATCCAATCTGTCCTAAGTCTCCCTTAAGTCGCGACTCTACGATAAAGCCGACCCATTTTTGGCGGTCAAGATGCCTGTGTAGACAAACCAGAGTCCACAGCGCCCAATGGTCCAAACCGGTGGTCAACGGCGGCTTTTCCAATACTTCAATCAACTCGGCGTCCGAAGGCGAAGTGTTCGAAGCTAGTCGCCCTACGAACTCACCAAGCTGGTTTGCATTCGGAACAATTGCCTGCATCTCGGAAAATGATACTTGGACAAACGACCGAGGGACAGAATAACCAAAGTGCGGGCGGAGACTTTCACCTCCGCCCGCATTGTTTGGCTCTTGGCGACCTTGAACCGATCTATTTTCGAATCTGTCGTGCGCGGGTTTTTTGGCGTCGCAGAAACCGCGG
>JANOHH010001117.1:0-10624 GCA_031406395.1 Verrucomicrobiota bacterium
CAGAGCGGAGTGAGACGCTCTTCGCTGCTGGGAGTGGGCGGCGCGAGGTGGCGCGGCAACCTCCCAGAAGCCGCGCCGACCTCGTCTCGCACGCCAAACTGAAGATCAACGACACCAACCGTGAAACAGAATAACCCACGCCAGACGTCGCTCAACCCGGCAACAACCTCCGCTGGCGACCAAGGGATTGCCGGGGGAAAGGAAACAAATGCAAAATCCAAAATGCAAGATCGGGATGGAGGACGGGTGGTCTTTGGTCTAAAGGCGGAAGACTTAGGTCTGAGGGCGGAAAGGAAAGGACAGGAAGCCTGAGGTCAAGAGACCGGCAGACTGAGGGTCAAGGACAGGAAGAGGCCGATCGCAATGCCGAGAGACGCAAGCAAAGCGAGTTGCTTCCAGGTGAAGCCAGCGAAAGCGGACAGGTTAGTGATTCTCAACATTTCCATGCGCTTCAGAGGGGAGCAGCGCCAGTGCCATGGGGAGAGGGGAGAGCCGCGCAAAAGTCATCGCCTCGCGCGGCGGAACGGAAGGCTGAAATGAAAGCAGGATTCGAGCAGCAGCATCTGATGATCGGCCCGTTTATTTTTGGGTAGCCGAAGCGAGTAGGCCGCCGCCCGAATCCCGTCGCCTTGTAATCAGCAGGTGCAGTGCCCACCACATCAGGTTGAGCCAGATTCCAGCGGACGCTGATCCCGAGCCCTCACGCTTACATCAAGTTACCATGGCGGAGCACAAGACGTTGGACGAGCGTTTGAAGGATTATTTTCAGCCGAGACCGGAAGCGCTTTCGGCAAACAGCCCATGCGCTGAAACCGAAAACTGGCCAGGGCTGGGTATTGACGAGCCTCAGGTGGTTCGCGCATCGCGCCGGCGAATTGCCAGCCAAGTGTTGAAATTGTCGATCACCACGGCGGCGATCACCACACTGCCGATGATGATCTGGCTGTAATTCTGATCAATGCCTAGAATGACGATGCCGCTGCTGATCATTTGAATGACGAGGGCGCCGAGGACCGCCCCGAGCGCGGAACCCCGGCCGCCTGTCAGGCTCGCGCCGCCTACCACTGCCGCGGCAATGACGTTGAGTTCGTAACCCTGTCCGTCGCCCGATGTCGCGGCGCCATAGTAGCCAATGGAAAGCAGGGCCGCGACGCCGGCCGTGAAACCGGACAGCAGGTAAACCCCCAGTTTCACACGCCCGACTCGGATTCCGCTAAAGCGGGCGGCCAATTCATTGCCGCCGGTCGCGTAGATGCGGCGGCCGACAGCAAGCCGCCCGAGGAAGATGCTGCCGCCGACCGTCACGAGCAGCATGGCGGCCAGCGGCACGATGCTCAGGCTATTGCCCACTTCGTAGCGGATGAGCCCGCGAAAGGCCGGGGGAAAGCCGCCGATCGACTGGCCTTGGGTCGCGACGAACGCAATGCCGCGGAGGATGGCCATGGCCCCAAGGGTGATGATGAAAGGATGCACGCGCAGCGCCACGATCAGTCCGCCATTGACCAGTCCGCACAGCCCAGCCGTGCCCACGGCGGCCGTTGCGCCGAGGCCGATCCCCAGCCACGGCGGGCCGGCCCCGGCGGCCCCGCCGGGCCCGTAATGGCGCAAGACGAGCGCACCGACGACGGAGGCCAGCGCGTAGATGGCGCCGACGGAAAGGTCAATCCCGCCGGCAATGACTACAATCGACATGCCCACAGCCATGATGGCGATGAAGCTCGTGTCCTTCGCGAGCTGGGCGAGGTTTTGCGCGTTGAGGAACTTGTTTTTCTCGACCGAAAGCGGCACCCGATCACCGGCTGCATCCGTGGTGAAGACGCGCTGCGGCATGCCATCCGGCCCGGTCGCGAAAACCGGCATGGCCACGCGGCCGCTGAACCAGGTGAGCAGTCCGCCGAGCGCCAGGATGACAAGCAGCAACCCGCTCTCCTGAAAGCGCAGCGCGGAACGGAGCGGCGGGGGCATCACCTTATTTGGCCAGCCACTTTTCCCAATTCTTGGCAAAGGCGTCCACGTTTTCCAGGGTCACGGGCGTCAGTGGACTGTTCTCGATGGGCCCGGGCGGATTTTTCTTGAGATGGATTTTCTCGATCAACCGGGCGACGGAGTTGTAGCCATAACCGTAGACGTCTTGCGAGAGCAGCAACTGCACGTGCTTACTGCGGACGTAGGCCAGTTCCGGAGGCAGAGCGTCGACGGAGACGCAGAGGATCGATCCGGGTGGCCAGTTCAACGCCTTATCCGTGAAGAGCGGCCAGCCGCCGAGCAGTCCCCAGCCAGTAATTTCCGGGTGCGCTTGCATGACTTGCTCGATCTTTGCGACCGCATCCTGGGGCGTCTCCTTGTGGTAATAGATGTCGAGCACTTTGATGCCTGGGTAGTTCTTGGCCGCGCTCCGAAACCCGGCGGCCCGCTGCTGAAGATTTGCCGCGTTGGGATTGCCATCGATCGCGGCCACGACGCCCTTGCCTTTCAAGAGTTTGGCAAGTTCTACAAACGTCTGCTCGCCGCACTTGAAGTCGTCCACTCCGAGGGCGAGAAAGCGCTTGCTCGCTGGCACATCACCCGAAAACGTGAGGACGGGAATGCCGCGAGCATCCGCCCGGTCAATGGCGTCAGTGAGTTTGTTGGCATCGGAACTTGAGATGATAATCCCGTCCACGCCGCCCAGAACCATCTGTTCAACGTACTCGGCCTGTTTCTGAGCATCCTCCTCGTTGGGAGTGCGCCAATCGATCTTGATCGTTATCTTATACTGAACGCCCAATTCGCGGGCGGCGGCGTTCGCACCCGCACGGGCGGCCTCGAAGAATTGATTACCTTGGGATTTGCCGATCATGCCCAGCGTGTAAGATTTTTTCTCCGCAGCCCGGCTGACGCCGCTGAAAGCGAGGACCAGGCCGAAGGCAGAGCAAGCAAAGAGGCGGATCGGCGCAGCGATGGTTGATTGGAATTGCTTTAACGTTGGATTCATCGGCGGTGACGGTACGCGTCCGCGGCCGGTCGGCAAGGATTTTTCATTACGTGCTGGAAGCCGGCGTGCAATTGACTTGTCTTAGGTTCAGCCATCGCTGGTTTGCGCCAGGATTTTCGGACTACTTGACCGGTTGCGGATCGCGCCAAACGTGGCCGCTTTGGGCGAGTAACTCTTCCGCTGCCATTGGCCCCCAGGTCCCGGCGGCGTAAAATTCCCGGTTCGACAGCGGCTTGCCTTCCCATCCGTGGCGGATCGAATCCACGATCGTCCAAGCCGTTTCAACTTCGTCGCGGCGGATAAAGAGCGTGGCATCGCCTGCCATGGCTTCGAGCAACAGCCGCTCGTACGCTCCGGCGTGTAGGCGCCGAACTCGGAATCGTAGCTGAAGTGCATGCGCACCGGACGCACGCCGACCTGCGTGCCGGGTATTTTGCCGTTGAAACGAATCGAGATGCCCTCGTTCGGCTGCAAGCGCAACGTGAGCGCGTTCGGATCGAGCTTGCTGCCGCAGACGGCGGCGAACAGCACATTCGGCGTTGGGCGAAATTGGATCCGCACTTCGCTGGCGCCGAGCGGCAGGCATTTGCCGGTGCGCACGTAGACCGGCACGCCGGCCCAACGCCAATTGTCGATCAACAGTTTCATGGCCACGTAGGTTTCCACATTGGAATCGGGCTTCACCTTCGTTTCCTGGCGATACCCCGGCTGCGGCTGGCCGTCCATCACGCCGGCGAAGTACTGGCCCCGCACCACTTGGCGGGCCACGTCCGCGGGGGTCATCGGGCGGATGGATTTGAGCAACTTCACCTTTTCATCGCGGATGGATTCCGCTTCCAACGACACCGGTGGCTCCATCGCCACGAGCGCGAGCACTTGCAGGATGTGGTTTTGCACCATGTCGCGCATCGCGCCCGCCTCCTCGTAGTAACCACCCCGCCCGCCCACGCTGTGTTTCTCGCTGACGGTGATCTGCATGTGATCCACGGATTCGCGATTCCAGAGGCGCTCAAAGATCGAATTTGAGAAGCGGAACATCAAAATGTTCTGCACGGTTTCCTTGCCGAGGTAGTGGTCAATGCGGAAAACCTGATTCTCGTCCGCGAAACGCGTCAACTCGGCGTTCAGCGCGTGCGCGGAGGCAAGGTCATGTCCAAAAGGTTTCTCGACGACGATGCGCTGCCAGCCGCTGGTCGGGTGGCGCGACAACAATCCCGCCAGATGCAGTTGCTCGACGGCGGCGCCGAACTGACTTGGCGAAATGGCCAGGTAGAACAGGAGATTGCTGCGCAAAGCTGGATCACCAAAGTCCGTCAGGAGTTGTTCCAATTTCTGATAGGCCGCGGGATCGGTCAGGTCGCCCATACAATAAACAACATGGGCGGCGAATTCCAACCAGAGGGCGGCGTCCACTGGTTGGGTGCGGGAGAACTGTTCGAGAGCGGTGCGCAACTCCATGCGAAACGATTCGTCGGTTTTCTCGCGCCGCGCAAAGCCGATGATGCGAAAGGCGGGCGGCAGTTGCTTCTCCTTGAAGAGATGGTAAAGCGCCGGGATGAGCTTCCGGGCGGTCAGGTCGCCGCTGGCGCCGAAAATCACAATGGAACACGGCTCGAGCATCTTGCGCTGGGTGTCGAGGCGGCAAACGGTGGCGTCGTCAAAATGTTGAGTGGCACTCATACGAACAAGGCTGTCGCAGGCGTTGCAAAAACGCAACCCTTCCGTCCGGTTTGCGAAGGCTCGCTGAGTTTACCAGGTGCCGTCTGCGAGCAGAGAGGTAATCTGCTGGGCCAGATCGGTTGCCAGCAGCGGCCGCGCTTGTCGCTCGGCGCTGGGAAGATCATTGCCGGTCCGCACGGTGGTGTCGCCGTTCAGGGTCTTGTCGAGCAGGATTTTCCCAGTGGCACGCTCGCGGGCCGTGACATGGGCGGTCATGATGAGGCGATAGTCGCGGGCGGTGATGACGTCGTTGGGTTGGAAGCTGACGCCGATGCGCAAGAGCTGGGTGATCACGCCATTGATCACGATGTCGCCGGGTTCATTGCTCGCGAGCCGAAAGGTGGCGTCGCGTTGAATTTCTTTGCGGAGGGCCGCAGTAGCGTTGTCACCCAGACGCGGCTCGGAGCTTTGGTTGGTAAATGGCACCACTTGGACCGTTTTCTCGCCGGCGCGTTCGCCATTGCTGGGCCCGACGCGATAGCCGGCGCAACCGCTCAGGGCAAACGCCAAGCAACCGGCAAACAAAATGCGGAAGAGAAACATGTCACGGAGGGGTGCCGGCGATGTATTTCTTGATTTGATCAATCCGCTGCCGCGCCACCGAGGCGTAACGGGAATCCGGACCCTGCACCAAAACTTCGTTGTAATAGATCAAAGCTCCGTTCCAGCGCTTCTGTCCTTCATAAAAATTCGCAATCATATAATTGCCACGCGACTGCTCTTCCTTCAAAACGGTGATGATCCGCTTCGCCTCGGTTACGCGCTGGTCGTTCGGAAACAGCGTGATGAAATCAGTGAAAGTCGCGATGGCCTGGCCTGCTGTGCCTTGATCATACCCGGCGTTCTGGGCCTGTTTGGAATACGAGAAACCCGCCAGGTACAGGGCGTCAGCGGCGATCAGGGGTAGATCGTGATAGCGGTCCGCGGCGCGTTCGTACGCCGCCACGGCCTCCGGATAATTTTTCTGTCGCTCGCGGGCCGCGCCGATGCGCAATTGCGCGCTCGGCCCAACGGCGCTGTAGGGCCCGCTCGCCACGATTTTCTCGAACATCTCCGCCGTCTTGTCCATGTCGGGGAATAACGGGAACAAGCCAAACAACTTGAAGCGTTGACCGCCGAGAAATCGCAACCCGATCTGATATTGCCGCTCCATAACGTCCCCCAGTTTGTCACTACGGGGATATTTTTCGAAAACCAGCTGGTAGGCCTTGAACGCCCGTTCATCATCGTGGTCGGCCTCATAGCAAAGCCCCACAAGGTATTGGGCGTTTGGGGCGTAATCAGAAAGTGGCCACGTCTTGAGGAGGCGTACGGCTGATTTGCGCGCGAGCGTGTAATCCTTCTGGTCGTAGGCCGCCTGACTGACAGCCATCTGTTCCTTGGCTGTTTCCCGTTTCCATTTTCCAACGCCGCCAACCGCTTCGTACGTCCACCCTTCGCCCGGGGTGTAAACCAGCGGTGCCGGGGAGCGAAACGGCGTTACGGTGACGCCGAGGGAGATCAACAGCAGCAAAACTGAACGGCGACTCATGGCGGCACGGTAGCGGCGGGGTTTTGGCAAGTCAAGAATCTGAGACAGAATCCCCGGGCGAACCCATCGGCTCACCCACGATAAACCACCAAGACCGCATAGTCGGTCATCAGTTTCTGGGAGCCGATGTCGAGGTGGGTGTAAGTGAGCGGGGTCAGACTGACGACATGTGTTTCGCCGACCCGTTGGAGAAAGGCGGTGACCATCTCGTCGAACTTGTCGTGCCCCACCTCAATGCAATCAGTGTGGCGGATGGTTTTCACCTTCATCTTTCGGTCGGACTCTTTAGCGGCGACCTCCATCGGCACGGACGGCTTGCCGATGAGACTGGCCGAAGGCTGGCTGTGGTCGGGCACTTTGAGGTGCATTTCCACTTTGGCAGCGGCAGACGAGGACATGGCGCTGTGCGGCTGACCAGCGGCGCGAACCGGCACGGTTCCGGATGAGGCTGGTGAAGCGGACTGCGGAATGACAATTTTTTCCGAACAAGACGGGCAGGTTATCTCCGAGCCGGCGCCGGATTTGTCCACCGCCAGTTCCTGTTCACATTTCGGGCAATTGAAGATGATATCCATAAAGGTCCATTTGGGTTCAAAGCTGCTTCGAGCCTATGCCCGGAGCCCGGCACTGACCAGAAAAAAGTTTTACCCGTTACCAGCCGCGGCGAAGCATCCAGCAGGTTGGAAAGTTGGTTTGGTGCGCACGGCAGGACTTGAACCTGCACACCTTGCGGCACTACCACCTCAAAGTAGCGTGTCTGCCAATTCCACCACGTGCGCAGCGACCAGCCATAATGAACCAATCCCGAGACCGGGACGCAAGGTCAAACTCGCCCGGCACGCAAATGAATCCTCATTCACGCATGCGCACGAGGGGGCTGCCGCCGAAATGTCACAAAAAATATCTTGAGCTGAAGCCCCGGCGAGTTCATGTACTGGCACAGATGGTGCGATTGTTCGCGCGAAGTCGTACCCGCTCTTTGCAAAACAGATTTGGAAAAGAATTTACCCTGCCCTGTTCGTGATTCGCAGCCAAGTCCTTGAACCGTAAATTATACGATACCGGTTCCAACCGCGACGGCGGCCGACAGGCCTTAACTGGAAGTCGAAATCCGTCCGGACGGCGCCACATGTTCTAACCAACATGTTCATCGGATCCGTTGCACACGGCAATGGCGGGGTTACTTTGGTAAATAAAGCTCGCCGCCACCCGGCGAGCTTTTTCTTTATTTCCAGCGTGCCGCACACATCGAATGACTGGAAAGCCCTCGGGTATTCGCACGGACGCTCGGCAGCGAGTGCCGCTCCGTCTCCTTTTTCTTTGGGGCGAGGCGCCAAACTGCTAGTCTCAAACCATGGCGCGCGACGACTTGTTTTCATCCACCCTGCCGCCGGCATTGCCCGGCCCGCCGGCGGGGATGGAGAATTCTCCCTGCCACCAACCGCTCGCCGCCCGGATGCGTCCGCGCTCCCTGGAGGAATACATCGGGCAAACGCACATCCTCGCGCCCGGTCAATTGCTCCGTCGCGCCATCGAAGCGGATCGCATCCAGTCGCTGATTTTTTACGGGCCGCCGGGCACGGGCAAAACCTCCCTCGCGCAAATCATCGCGCGGCAAACCAAAAGCAAATTCGAACGGCTCAGCGGGGTGGAATCCAACGTGGCCGACATGCGCCGCGTGCTCGCTGCCGCCACCAACCGCCTCGAAAATATCGGCGCGACGACCATCCTGTTCATTGACGAAATCCATCGGTTCAACAAATCGCAGCAGGATGTGCTGCTGCCCGATGTCGAGAGTGGCGTCGTGCGGCTCATCGGCGCCACCACGCACAATCCGTTTTTCTTCGTCAACTCGCCGCTCGTCTCGCGCTCGCAAATTTTTGAACTGCGACCCCTCACGGAAGCGGACTTGTTTGGACTGCTCCAGCGCGCATTGCAGGACGCGGAACGCGGCCTGGGCTTCCTGAAAATCCAAGCCGACGAAAGCGCACTTCGGCATCTTGCCCGGGTCGCGGACGGCGACGCCCGCAAAGCGCTGAGCGCGTTGGAAATTGCCGCGCTCACCACCGAGCCGGACGCGGAGGGCATTGTCCACCTTGACCTGGCCGCCGCTGAGCAGAGCATCCAAAAGAAAGCCATTGTCTATGACGGTGACGGCGACGCGCACTACGACACGATTTCCGCCTTTATCAAATCCATGCGCGGCAGCGATCCCGATGCGGCACTTTACTGGTTGGCAAAAATGATCCACGCCGGCGAAGACCCGCGCTTTATCGCGCGGCGCATCGTGATTCACGCGGCAGAAGACGTGGGCCTGGCCGACCCGATGGCGCTGGTGCTGGCCAACGCGGCTTTTCAGGCGGCGGAATTCATCGGCTGGCCGGAGGCGCGGATTCCGATTGCCGAGGCGACCATCTACATCGCGACGGCGCACAAGAGCAACAGCACGATCAAGGCGATTGATGCCGCACTGGAGGACGTGAAGTCGGGCCGCACGCTGGCCGTGCCGGAACATTTGCGCGATGGCACTTACGCCGGCGCGAAACGGCTTGGCCACGGCGCAGGCTACCAATACGCCCACGACTTCGAAGGTCATTACGTCCCCCAAGACTATCTCGGGGCGGACAAGCGGTATTACGAGCCGACCGATCAGGGCGTGGAGAAGAAGATCAAAGAACGGGTCGAGAAATGGCGGGCCCTTGCCAGTCAAATGAAGTCACCCAAACAGGAATCCAAGACGGGCTGAATGGATGCGGAACTTCAAAATGCAAAGAACGTTTTGCGCGCGGAAGTCCGTGCCCGCCTGAAAACTTTTGCCTCTGACAAACCATCAGCAACTTCTCGGAAACTTTGCGAGCAACTTCGCCGTCAACCTGTCTGGTCCGATGCCAAGTCGGTTTTGTTTTTTGCACCCTTGGCTGATGAACCTGATCTCTGGCCGTTGCTGATTGAAGCCCTGGCGGCAGGCAAAACTGTCTGCCTGCCGCGTTATGTTTCTGGGAGTGCGGGGTATGTTGCCTGTCAGGTTCGGGATATTCACCAAGATCTCGTCTGTGGAAAGTTCAATGTGCGTGAGCCTGTCGCTGGCTGCCCGGAAGTCCCTTTAAACCGACTGGACTTGGTGCTCGTGCCTGGGGTAGCGTTTGATGTGCGCGGAGCGCGGCTCGGTCGGGGAAAGGGGTTTTATGACCGGTTGCTGGCTTATGTGCGCGGCACGAAGTGCGGCGTGGCGTTCGAGGAACAAATCGTGGACGCCGTACCTGTCGGGCCTTTGGATATCCACTTGAATTGCATCTTGACGCCGACGCGCTGGATCGAGACCTGACCAGAGCGCGGTTCTGAAATGAGTCTGGTCTTAAATATTGCCGGGGCGACCGTGTGCGCCGTTGCCGGGGCGGGAGTTTGCGCGATGATTTTGAATTCGCGTACCCGCCGTCGCGAGGACGCCCGGCGCCGCGAAGCGGACGCGCAACTGGAAAAAACCCGCGTTGCTGCCAACCAGGAAGCGCTCCAACTCCGGGCGCAGATTGAACAGTCACTGACGACGCATCGCACCGAACTTACCACCCAGGAACGCCGTCTGACCGAGCGGGAAACGCTGCTCAATTCCCAGTTCAACCGGGTCATCGAAACCGAGACCGATTTGAAGCAGCAGCGGGAAATGCTGGAACGCAAAAGCGCCGCCCTCGAAAATGCCCAGCAAGCGTTGATCACCCTCACCCAGCAGCGTCGCGAGCAACTGGAAAACCTCAGCGGGCTTTCACCATCCGACGCCCGGGCTCAGTTTCTCAAGGAGATCCAGCGGGAAGCCATGGCCGACGGCGCGAAGGTCGCCCGGCAGATCCTCGACGAGGCCAAGACGCGCGCTGAGGAGAAGGCCCGCCAGATCATCACCGTGGCGATTCAGCGCTACGCCGGTGACCAGACTTTTCACAACACGACGACCACCATTCTGCTCGAAGGGGCGGACATCAAAGGCCGCATCATTGGGCGCGAAGGCCGGAACATCCGGGCCTTTGAGAATGCGACGGGTGTCACGGTGCTGATTGATGACGAGCCCGGGGCGGTGCTGCTTTCGGGTTTTGATCCGGTCCGCCGTGAGATCGCGCGCGAGGCGATGCTACGGTTGATTCAGGACGGTCGCATTCATCCAACGCACATCGAGGAAATCGTTGCGACCGTCAAGGCGGAGATGGACGACACCGTAACGCGCAAGGGGGAGGAGGCGGTAACGCGGGCGGGTCTGCCGGCCATGCACCCGGAAATCACCAAACTGTTGGGCCGGCTCCATTACCGGCAAAGCTTTGCGCAAAATCTCCTTGAGCACTCGGTCGAGGTGGCTCAACTGATGGCGTTGCTCGCCGCCGAATTGGGCGTGGATGTAAACCTCGCCAAACGGG
>JANOHH010001162.1:0-1028 GCA_031406395.1 Verrucomicrobiota bacterium
CGTCGAACCCCATCCTCATCGCCGAAATTCCGGTCGGCCTCGAGCCGGTGTCGGTGAATCCGCTGAACAATGACGAGGCGTGGGTCGTGAATGAAGTTTCGGACAGCGTGAGTGTCGTTTCGGTCTCGCGCGGCATTGTCACCGATACGCTTCACGCGAAAGATGAGCCGGCGGATGTCGTGTTTGCGGCCGGGCGCGCTTTCGTCAGTTGTTCGCGAAACAACCTCATCCGCGTCTTCGACCTGTCCACCCACGCCGAACTGGCAGCCATCCCGGTCTTAGGCAATAACCCGCGCGCCCTGGCCACCAGTCCGGACGGGACAAAAGTGTATGCCACCTTCGCGCTCTCAGGCAATCGCACGACTATCATTCCTCCTGCTTTTGCCCCGCCACAGTCGGCCCCGATCAACATCACGAACGCACCGCCCCAAGTCGGGCTGATCGTCGATGCTGCGGACACGAACTGGTCGCATGTGATCCAGTACACGATGCCAGATAACGATGTGGTGGAAATCGACGCACCGTCACTCGCAATCACGCGCTATTTCTCGGGCATTGGCACCGTGAACCTCGGTCTGGCCGTGCATCCGCTCAGCGGCGACCTCTTCGTTGCAAATACCGAGGCCCGCAACCTGGTTCACTTCGAACCCGGGGTGCGGGGTCACGCCTTGGACAATCGCCTGACGCGGATCGGCATCACGAATGGAGCCATCACCGTGTTTGATCTGAATCCCGGAATGGATTACGGCACGCTGCCCAATCCGGCCGCCCAAGCAACGGCGCTGGCGCAACCCACCGCCTGCGTCTGCGATCCCGGTGGCAACTTTCTCTACGTTGCCGCCTTTGGGACCGATCGCATTGCGCGGGTCGATACGAACGGGAATGTTCTCGCTCGCATCGAAGTGGGTCCGTCCTCCGGGGCGGCGGTCAATCCCCGGACCAAGCGCGGCCCGCGCGGTTTGGCGCTGAACGCCGTGGCGCAGCGGCTCTACGTCCTGAATCGCATTGCCAACACGCTTTCGGTCATC
>JANOHH010001193.1:0-1838 GCA_031406395.1 Verrucomicrobiota bacterium
GCGCGGTGAGCGCGCCAATCTTTAGCAAGCGAAGGCCTTTGCCACTCAGGAGTGTAAGCGTGGCCTGCGGGTTGACGAAGCCGAATTCCTGGTCGGCGTTTGGACGCTGCCGCACTTCCCCGGGCGGAATGATGGTAGCCGGCTGGAGCTCTTCCAGGATTGTGAGCAAACCCTCAATGCTGGCGAGTTGTGCCGGATAGACGATTGGACTGGTAATCTGCCAGACACCGTTGGAGCGCTCTGCCCGCATGCCTGTTTGGTCCGCCAAGGTGACCTGTACGCTGGTCACGCTATCCGCCTTAAAATCCGAGAGCAGCGGAATCGGCTGGACCACGGATTTCGTGTCCAACTTCTCTAGGACAAAAATACCGGCGGCCAGTAACGCCGCCAGACCGATCCAAATCCACGTGCTTCTTGAATTCATGTCGAGGGGGAATTGAAGGCGTCGGCGAACGACGAAATCCAAATGGCGAAGCAGGAATGCATGGCTCGCCACAGCGGGCAAAACCGGTGCCGACCGCTGGATTCGGTTATTGAATTTCGGGCTCTTTTCGTCATTTGAACTTCGTCATTCACCAGACCGCGGCTTTTCATCTCTGCCGGCGCACCCATACGATTACACCAATTAACAGCACGCCGCCGGGCAACGCCGTCAGCAGCAGCCATTGAATGGTTTTTAATTGCTGGGCGGTCAGGAGCACGCGAAATTCCGTGAACTTGCTTGGCCCAATGCCGGTCGTGAGCTGGGGCCGGTCCAGCAACCAGTTAACGGCGTACTCTCCAAAATCGGCGTTGGCGAAGCGCTTGATCGGTTCGTTGCCGAGAAAGAGCGAATCGCCCACCACGATAATCCGCGTCGAACCGCGAACGGTCGTGCCGCCCAACGGGGCGGCTTTTTCAACCGCCACGGCCAGCGAATACTGGCGTTGTTTCCGGGTTGGATCGTCAACCAGCGTGGCGGTTGCGGCGGTGGCGATGATGACTTCGACCTTCGGCGCATCCAGGGCTTTGCCCTTGGCTGTGGTCGGGCTGATCGGACGCGGTTGAATGAAATTCAAATTGTAGCCCCCGAGCAGCCCTTTGACGGCGGGATGTTTGTCGCTGAAGGCGCCCACCACGATGTCCCCCGCTTCGCCCCCGGACTTGGTCCCATACGCGGAATGTGCCGGATCCCGTACGATACTGTTGCCAACGAGGATGCCCCAATCCGTAAAGAGGATTTTTTCCAAGCCGGTCGGCCGGTCGGGAAAGGCGTTGAAAAGAGCAAACATGCGCCCGCCTTCGGCGAGGTATCGTGCGATTTGCTCCAAGGCGGCTTCGGGAATGGGAGTACGCGGGCCGGGAATGAGAAGTAGATCGCAATCTGCTGGCACCTCGTTCGTTCCGATCAGGTAAAGGGGCTCGGGCTGGATATAATTGCGCTGGAGCAGCAGTTTGAAATTGAGATAGCCGCTCACCTCATCGCCGCTGTCGAGGTTGTGTTCGCCATGCCCTTGCAGCACGCAGGCCTTGAACGGTTTCGGGTTGGAAATCGCCAGCAGGCAGGCCGTGAATAGTTGCTCGCCGTGAAACGCGGTGAGTTTGCGCTGGTACTCGCGACGATTGGTATCCTTGTTATTAGCCACCGGTTCCAGTTGAAAGTCGGCGAGTGCATTTCCGTTCACCACTTTTTGGCGGCCGCCACTATCGAAGATCACCATGTTTTTTTCGTTTTTTGTCTCGCTCTTTTCCGTCGCGTCAACGGCTTCCGGGAGTTTGTAATCCTTCTTCACCCGCTGCGCTTCCACAGCGTCCCACCGGTAATCCACGGTGGTGATTTGAAGGCGCGGATTGAGGTT
>JANOHH010001208.1:0-6682 GCA_031406395.1 Verrucomicrobiota bacterium
ATGGTCGGCGCGGTAGCAACGCCGTGCCGACAATCTACTTCACGGGTAACGACATCGTCCGCTCGTTCACCCCGCCCGGCCCGGCGACCACCTTTGCGACCCTGCCAGTGTTCACGAGTCCGCAAGGTCTTGTATTTGACACCAGCGGCAACCTCTTTGTGGCGGGCAGCAGCACCGTCAGCAAGATCACGCCCGACGGCACGGTGAGTCTCTTTGCGAATCTGCCCCCGGGTTCTTTCGGGGGTTATGGAATTGCAATTGACGGCGCCAACAATCTCTACGTGGCGGGAGCCGCCACCGTTCAAATCGTCAAGATCACTCCCGTCGGCTCGGTGAGCATCTATGCGACCCTTACCACTGGCACAACGGGTCTGGCCATGGACAGCGCCGGCAACCTCTACAAGGTCGGCGGTGGATACGATGTTCTCAAGATTCCCGCCGGCGGCGGAGCGGCGAGCATCTATGCGACCCTCGGCGGCAATAACCTCTACGGACTGGCCTTTGACTCCGCCGGTTACCTTTACGCCTCTGATCTCACCCAGACGTCCATCTACAAGATCCCCCCGGGCGGCGGCTCCTACACCACCATTGGACCGCTGATCGCCGGAACTGACGGACTGGCTTTCGACCATAACGGCAACCTTTACGCAGCCCACCTTTTCGCAGACGCAATCTCTGTCATCACGCCGAGCGGAACCGCCAGCGTCTTCGCAACCGGCCTGAGCGGCCCCAGATACCTCGCGTTCAAACCCGACCCTTTCGCGCAGCAGAACACTACCGTCAATCAATTCGGGTATGATTCACGCCAGCCCTCGATCTGGTCAATCAATTTGGATGGCAGTGGGGAAACGTTCATCACCTCGGGTCGCGAGCCACGCGTGTCCCGCGACGGGCGTTGGATGGCCTTCTGGCGCGAGAACGATCCGGTCGCCAATCAGTTCAGCCTCTGGTTACGCGATCTGCCCACGGGTCAAGAAACCCGCTGGCACACCCGCAGCAATCGTTTCGTGGGTTGCGATTGGCAGATGGACAACACGCACCTCGTTTTTACCGTGGACGGTTTATTCTGGCGGATCGGTGTGAGCGATCCGCCGGTGGCCTTCCCGTTGAGCAGCGACCTGCGGCAGGGTACTCCGTCGGTGAATCCGGTGGACGGCCGGGTGGCGTTGCAGGTCATCTACCCGGGCAGCACCGGCCTTTATCTCGCCCCATCCAACCTGGAGTCACGGCAAAATCTCGGCCTGAACATTCTGAGCCCGCGCTGGCCCGCGTGGTCGCCGGATGGCGGCAGTATCGCCGTCGCCGACGATCCCAACATCAGCCCCGTGCTGGATGCCGGTCGCAATCTGTGGGTGGTGAAACTCGGCGCGCAGACAAACGTTTTTCAAATCACCGCGTTCACCGGCAGCGTGAACGGGTTTCCCAATGGCGCGGTGTGGTCGCCGGGCGGAGACAAACTCGTCGGCGCGGGCCGCATCGGCGGGACGAATGGCCTGTGGGTCGTCCCGCTCTCGCCCAATCGGGATGCCTGCGCTGCCCCGCCGCTACGGCTGCCCACGTCACCCGGCTACGACATTGACTTCGCGGGCAGTGTGGTGGCGAACACGGTCAACGTCAGCTACACCAACCTCGGCCTGTTCATCCGGCTCGATCCGGCGGTATTGGTGGTTTATTGGAGCACCAACTACGACGGGTTCACACTGGAATCCGCGTCCGAGCTGCCCGGCGGACTTTCGTGGTCCGCGGTCACGGGGCCCTATTTCCGCGCGGGTCCGTATTTCGAGTATCGTGAATCACGAGCGGCGCTGGCCGCCCGAAAATACTTCCGGCTGCACTATCCTGGCGTGCTGGTCCTCACGCCGCCCGAACCGGAAATGAATTTTCACCTGGAGCCCGATGCCGCCGTGTTGAACTGGCCGCTCAATTATGTCGGCTACACATTGGAAGCAACCACAAATCTCGCGCCGCCGATTCTGTGGACGCCGCTCGACGGCACTTATCTGAACACAAACGGCGTATTCGAGTATCGCCGCGCTCGGCCCGGGCTACCGCAGGAATTCTATCGCCTGCGCGGACCGTAATCCGCCGGGCCTTCGCGAATAGTTGCCGATCGCTTAGTGGCTGCGCAACCAGCCCAATGTGGCCACTCTGGTGCTTTGAATTCAGCGCACCCCACTTTTCGACTTCCCGTAGCAAGCGGTGACTGGCGAGAACCGAGGCGAGATCGCCAATGGGGACATTCTCCTTGACTGCATCGTGACTCTCGGCGACAAGGTGAATCATACTGAGACCAACCCGTCGGAACTATGCGCACTACGATTTACTCGGAACCTTTTGCCTTCAACGCCGTGATTTGCGCGCGCGCTGTTTCACGCCGTGCCCTCCGGAAAAATTGTTGGAGAAGTGGCAGCCGACCGAAGGAAGCCCGAGCATTTGACCGTAAGGGTCAGCCAGCCTCGCAAGTTTTTAACCTGCTCACGTCGACGGCTGCGACCGGGTCTGGCGTTCTCAAGTCAGCTCGAAGGTTCGCCCGTTCGAAGGACAGCGCCAAGTGATGGCTCGCTTCACCAGTCGTAATGGTTGGTGTGCTCCGGCAGTGCTGCTGGCCATCGGCTTGGGCAGTGCGCTGCTCGATGGGGTCGCCGCCGCCAAACCGGGTAGCGAGCAAGCTGCAACGGGCGCAGCTGAAAACTTTTTCGCTGCGAAAGTCGAACCGCTGCTGGTCGAGCGCTGTTACGAGTGCCACTCCCACGGAAAAAAGATCAAGGGCGGGCTGACGCTCGATTCCCGCTCCGGTTGGGAACGCGGGGGTGAAGGCGGGCCCGCGCTGATTCCGGGGGCGCCGGACAAAAGCCGGCTCATCAGGGCGGTGCGGTATGCGGACAGGGCTTTACAAATGCCGCCGAAGCAGAAACTCACGGACGCCGAAATCGCCGTACTGGTCGAGTGGGTGAACCGAGGTGCGCCCGATCCCCGTTCGCTGGCCGCCAGCGCAGATTGGGAATCGGTCTATCGCGATCGTCTGGCTTGGTGGAGTCTCCAGCCGGTTTCCAAACCCCAGCCGCCGCCGGTGCAGGATAAATCCTGGCCGCGAAACAAAGTGGACAATTTCATCCTCGCCGGTCTGGAAGCCAAAGGACTAAGACCCGCCGTCGAAGCCAACCACCGTACGCTCGCACGCCGGTTGAGTTTTGCGCTCACCGGATTGCCCCCCAAGCCGGAGGCCGTGGAACGTTTCGCCGGAGGCAAATCGCTCCACGCTTACGACGAGCTGGTGCAGTCGCTGCTCGACAGCCCGCACTTCGGCGAGCACTGGGCGCGGCATTGGTTGGACGTGGTGCATTATTCCGACACCCACGGTTACGAGTGGGACACTCCGGCAAAGCATGAGTGGAGGTATCGCGACTATCTGGTCCGCGCGTTCAACGCGGACGTCCCCTTCCAACAGCTCGTGCTCGAGCAAATTGCGGGCGACTTGATTCAGCCGCGGGTGGACGCGCGCAGCGGTTTGAACGAATCCATTCTCGGCCCCATGGCGATGCGGCTCGGTGAGCGACGGCACGGCGACAATGCGGACGCCGAGGGGGTCACGCAGGAGGCGCTGGGCAACGTCATTGACACCGTGAGCAAGGGGTTTATCGCCACCACCGTTGCCTGCGCCCAATGCCACGACCACAAGTTGGATGCCGTGGCGCAACGGGACTACTACGCGCTGGCGGGCATCTTGATGAGTTCCCGCTGGGGAGTCCGCGGCGCCGACGCGAAGGATGCCAACTTGTCGGTCATCAAAGAGCTTAACCGCATCAAGCGCGGCATCCGCAACGAACTGATTCAGCAGTGGCGGGATGCAAAGGATTCCATGGCGGACAAAATCGCGGCGGTACCCTTTGACGATGGGGTCAAACCCACAGACAAGAAAGCGTCCGCCAAGACAAAATCACCACCCACACCAGGCTTGCCCGACTCGGTGACGGCGATCTGGCGTAAATTGAACGATGCGGTGACGAACGGCGGTTCGCTCGAAGGGTCGTGGACAAGGCTGATGGAGGAATTCCAACAGGAACGCGCGAAACGGATCGCCGACAATCAAACAAACCTGCAACTGCTCGCGGATTTTACGCGGGCGGAGTTGCCGGGGAGCTGGCAGGTGGATGGGTTCGGCCTGAAGCATGGCTTGGTAACCGATGGCGAACTGGTCATCGCGGGCGAAGGCGACGCGGCGGTGGCGGAACTACTCCCGGCCGGCCGGTGGTCACATGTTTGGTCCGCACGACTCCCAGGTGCGTTGCGCAGCCACCTGTTTGACTCGAACCCGCCGATCACATTTTCGGTGGGATACGCCGGTGGCCAACACTCGGCCCAGTCGCTCATCGTGGACAACTGCTTTCACAGCGAACGCATGAAGTTCCTCCACCAAACCACGCCCGGCTGGCTCACGCTCACCACCGGCAACTTTCCCACCCTGGCCGGGGGCGTGGACAAACTGCCGCGTCGGGTTTATCTCGAACTCGTCAGCAAATCGTTCAACAACTACTTCCCCCCGCGCACGGCCTACGACGGCCTGAAGGAAAGCGATCTAAACGACGAGCGCTCCTGGTTTGGTGTGACGCGCATTTACCAACACGCCCCGGGCCAGGCCCCGGCGGATGAACTGACGCGTTTCGCAGCGCTGTTCACGAATGCTTCCACGCCGCGGACGAAGGTGGAACTGGCCGCGCAGCTCAGCGAGTTGGTGATGGCGGCCATCGAGCGCTGGTCTCAAGGCAAGTGCAACGGCGAGGACGTTCGGCTCATCAACGACGCCTTGACCGCAAAGTGGCTGCCGAATGAAACCACCGCGACGCCTGCGCTCGCGAAACTGGTCGCCCGCTACCGCGAGACTGAGAAGCGCCTCCAGCCCGACCGCATCATCGGCTCCGTTGCCGATTGGAACGAGGGCCGCAATGAACGCATCGGCGTGCGAGGTTCCTACACGGATTTCGGCGAAGAAGTCCCGCGGGGCAACCTCCATTTCCTGGGCGGCGCGGCCTCACGAGCCATTCCGCAGTCCAGTGGTCGGCTCGAATTTGCCCGCAGCCTCGCCAACGACCAGAACCCGCTCACGGCCCGCGTCTTCGTGAACCGCGTCTGGCACCATCTGTTCGGCGCGGGGCTGGTGCGCACGGTGGATGACTTCGGTCACCTCGGCGAAAATCCTTCCCATCCGGAACTGCTGGACTGGCTCGCGCAGCGTTTCATGGCGGACGGTTGGTCGGTGAAAAAACTTGTGAAGCTGTTGGTGACTTCCGCGACCTGGCGGCAAAGTAGCATCACCAGCGATGCAGCACTGACGGCTGATCCCGAAAACCGCCTCTGGCATCACCTGCCCCTCCGCCGCCTCGAAGCCGAGGCCATCCGCGATTCAATGCTCTCCGTGGCCGGTCGCCTGGATTCCTCACTGTATGGTCCACCGATTGACCCGAATCGCACCGCGCAAGACGCGGCGAAGCGCCTCGTCAGCGGGCCGCTCGACGGAAATGGCCGCCGCAGTCTCTACCTGAAGATGACTTTGATGGAGCCACCGAAGTTTCTCGCCTTGTTCAATCAACCGATTCCCAAGCTGACCGTTGGCCGGCGCGACGCGACCAACGTGCCCGACCAGGCGCTCGCCTTGCTGAACGATCCGTTCGTCATCGCCATGGCGAAGCAATGGAGCGAGCGTGTGCTGCAAGACCGGGCCACATCGCCCGAGCAACGCGTTCAGCAAATGTTCACCGCTGCCTTCGCCCGTCCGCCGCAACCGGACGAAACCACGCGCCTGGTGAAATTGGCGAAACGATCCGCTGAACTTCGCGGTGCGGATGTCAGCGCATTGCTAAACTGCCAGCCCGTCTGGCAGGATGTGGCCCACGCGATTTTCAATCTGAAAGAGTTCATCTATGTCCAGTGAAACAAGGAGTGATGGCCTCGGGCCGTCCACAAGGAAGGATGGCTTTCAGCCGTCCGGCGAAAGAAGGAAGACGGCCAGAAGCCATCGTTCCTTGTTACGTCACCGCCTTCGCCAAATCACTTTCATACAACAGATATTCGCCCTCGCGCAACCGTGCCTTCACCGGATTGCGGCGAATGTAGCGCACGCAGTTCGCAAAGTGATCGGCATTGCGAATCAGGCGGTCAAAATAACTCCACTGCCAAAATTCGCCCGAGCGTTTCAGGTGAAGATTGATCTGCTTCGACGTGAAACCTTTCCAACTATGCAGCAACTTTTCCAGGGTCCACTCTGGATGCGGCACCACCAGCAGATGCACATGATTGGGCATCACCACCCACGCGATCTGGCCGCATCGCTCGCCCTCGAAATGTCGCAGTGCGTCTCCCACAATCCCAGCACAGATCGGCTGACGGAGGACGCATTCGCCATGGCCTGCATCCAGCCAGCGCTCCATCTGTTGCGAAAAGCGTTCATGTTATTCTTTTTCAGGCGTGTGTGGCAGTGGATTCCATTTCAGCCACGCAGTACGCTCTGCCTCCCATTGATCACGCAGTTGCCGCGGCACCGAGTCGGCCAGACGAAAGGTGATGAAGTAAGTCGCACCCGCTTGCTGCCAATGCGGCAGACGGTGGAGTGTCTTCTCAATCTCCGCGTAAGGATTGAAAAACTTCACGCAAGGAAGGATGGCCTCTGGCCGTCGATCATTCAACC
>JANOHH010001283.1:0-4194 GCA_031406395.1 Verrucomicrobiota bacterium
CCGGTGCGCTGGATCTGCTGCTGGGATCTGAGAAAGGCAACAGCAGCTTTGCCAAATGGCCGGATACCAAGACGACGGGATTATACGTGGAAACCATCTACCTCCTCGAATGCATTGCCCCACCGCCGCTGCATGTAGATCGCTTCCTGCCGCCGACGCCATTGCGTGTACTGGTGGATCATCGCGGCAACGATGCGGGAAGCGCAATCCCGCCGGAGACACTCGCGCGAAATCTGAAGAACGGCGGTGCCTACGCGCTGTTGGACCGGCCGGAGGTGCGCGAGGAGTTGCTTCCGAGCTTGATCGAAAAAGGGCAGAGCATGGCGAACCGACAGGTGTCAGGCATCGTCGCGCAGGCCCGCAAGGAAATGAATATTCAACTCGACCATGAAATCGCGCGTCTTAGAGAATTGCAAAAGGTCAACCGCAGCGTCCGCGCCGAAGAGATTGACTTGCTCGTTCAACAACAGCGCGCGTTGGATCAGCATCTCACTAGCGCCCGCCTGCGCCTGGACGCGATCCGCTTGATTCAGCGCGGGCCGAACTAATTGCTCCTGAAAAGTCATCTTTCGCTGATGCTCCGCCTGCGCTTTGATGCATTGACTGATCGATTCGACTCGGTACTCGCTCGCGCCCGACCGCAATGGCCACCGCCCTGCGACAAACCGAACCGATGGCTAGCCTTACCCCCGGGCGCTCAAGCTTGGACTGCCGATTGGATCGGGTATGATTGAGTCCGATCATCGGTCTGTGCTGCAAGCCCGGCTCAAGAAGGCGGTCCCCACTTGGTTTGCCGGGGATGTCGATCAAGCTTGCCAACCTGTGCAGACCTTGCGCCCATGGCCACCAGCTGAATTTATGCGACCAAGCTGAACCACATTCAATCACAGTGGGTGCCTTTGCTCGAACGTCTTGGCCCTCGACTTGTCAGACCGTTGTGCATAACCTGCGGTCAAATGCTTGAAGCCATTGAAAAACTTCTGATTCTCCAGGATCGTGACCGGAAGATTCGCCGGCTGGAGGCGGAGCTTGCCAACATCGAGCCAGAGCGTCAGACGCTAAAGGTTAATTTCGTCAGGGCCCAGGCCCAACTGGATCAAGGGAAACTGCGCCTCAAGCAGAGCGAATCGGACCGCAAACAACTGGAACTCGAGGTGGAGGTCAAACAGCAGCAGATTGCGAAGTACGCTAATCAGCAGTTGCAAACGCGCAAGAATGAGGAATATCGCGCGCTGGCCCATGAGATCGAGATCTGCAAGACCGACATCATGAAGATCGAGGACCGGGAGATTGAACTGATGGAGCAGGCCGAGCAGCGGCAAAAGGAAACTGTCCACTTCACGCGGGAAGCGGACGAGGCGAAGAAACTAGCCGACAGCAACATCGCGCAACTCGGTGCCCGCGAGACGAATTTATTGAAAGAACTCTCAGAGTTGCAGAGTGATCGTGCGGCCTTGGCATCGGCCGTGGATGAAACGGTGCGGGCACGTTACGAACGATTGGTCAAGAGCAAGGGCGAGAATATTTTGGTGGGAGTGCAAAACGGCGTTTGCGGCGGTTGCCACATGAAACTACCCGCGCAGACCCTCGTCGCCTGTCAGGCGGCGCAGGAATTGGTCAGTTGCACGAACTGCGGACGGATTCTTTACTACACCCGCGACATGGAGCTGGCGGGCGCAGATTGAGGTGGGCAAGGATTGGCCAAGCCAGCCTTTGACGGGCAGAATTGATTGGGGTAGTCTGGTTGAAGGTAAGTTATGAAGTTGTGCTTTCGGAATTACGCGAGTCTGGCGGCGATTTTCCTCGCCGACGGGTTGGCGTTGGCGCATACGGAAGAGCCGGCGCGGCAGCGCGGGACGCCAATTATTTTTTCTGAACCCAAGTCGGATACGGTCTCCTCCAATCTCAACCAACTCGACTCGAAGACCTCGCCCTTCAAAGGACTCGAATCAGATTTGAAAAAACCATTCGAAATCTTCGATTCGAGGCGTTCCATTGGCAGTTTCCGTCCGCCTTCGAGCCTGATCGCCCCGTCGGCAGCGCCGGCGAGCAACCGGCGAATCAAGGAACTCATTGATAAACGTGCGGAGATGATGTTGCTCGGGGCGGACAGTGGCGATCCCGACTGGGTCGGTGACGACCCGTTCAAGACCTTGGAGGATACGCTGGATGCTTCCGGGAGAAAACCTAAGACCCCGCTCGACCGTTACTACAACCGACTGGATCGTGAACGCGCGGCCTTTACGAACGAGGTGCGGAACACGGATTTATTCGGCAACAACAAAGATGCCGACGGCAAGGATCAGTTGGGCGGATCATTCCTTGACAAATTTTCCGGTGGCGACCGCAAAGCTTCGGGAAGTTCGGTGAGTCGGCTGTCCACGAATGCGACCGCAAACAGTAGTTTTTTTGCCGACCTGCGCAAACCCAAAACTTTTGATGATCTGTTGGGTGGACATCCGAATAACCTGGCCGAGCGAAATTTCGGCATCAAGGAGACACGGCTTGACGAGTTTAAGCGCTTGCTCGACCGGCCGGCCTATGCGCCGAGCACTAATCTTTACTCGCCCAGCTTGCCATTAGTCGGGGCCGTCGTGCGGCCGGCACCTGTATCTTCTTGGCCGGCTTGGTCATCATCCTCGGTCACTGCCAATCCCCGCGAATCCTTCACCGGTCGAGTGGGTTTGGTCGGCGCCCCTCCGGAACTCCAAAACTTGCCGAGCTTTGCGGTCACGACGCCCAGTCTGAATCCGATGCCCGCACCGGTGACGCAACCCAAACCGCCCACTTCGACCTTCAGCCTCCCGAAGCGGCAGTTCTAATCCGCGCCTAACCCCAGCGCAACACGCCGACATGCGTTCCGGCGGCTAAACGGGTCGAGGGTGGCACATCCAGCAAACCATCCGCTGCCGCCAGCGAAGCCAGCGCGTGCGATGCCTGCTGGCCGGCGGAAAAGACATTTCCCTCCTGGTCCATCCGCACGCGCATGAAATGTCGCCGGTCTCCGTTATTTGAAATCGCTTCGCCCAGTACGCCGCGATGGATCGGCGATGCCACGTCGTCTGCACCCTGCCAGCGCCGCAGCGCTGGTCGCACCAGCAGCCAGAACGTGACGAACGCCGAAACCGGATTGCCGGGCAGACCGAACAGGAACTTTTCTCCCAGCCGGCCGAACACAAACGGTCGGCCGGGTCGCATGGCCACTTTCCAGAATTGCAATTGCCCGCCGAGCGCTTCGAAGGCCGTCTTTACGAAATCCATTTCCCCGACGGACACGCCGCCGGAGGTGATGACGAGTTCGCTTTCGGAAAACGCGCGCGTCAGCGCCGCCTGGGTTGCGGCCAGCGTGTCGGGCACGAGCGGAAAAGTTATCGGCACACCGCCGGTCCGGGTCACCAACGGCGCGAGGGTGGCGCGGTTGCTCTCATAAATCTGACCTGGCGCCAGCGGTTCACCGGCTTCCCGCAGTTCCGAGCCGGTGGCGAGCAAGCCGACCAACGGTCGTCGGCCCACCTTGACCTGCGAAATCCCAGTGGCTGCCAGCAAACTGATTCGTCCGGGCGTCAAGGCTTCCCCCGCGGCCACGAGCATTGCGCCGCGTTGAACATCTTCGCCTTGGCGTCGAACATATTCCCCGGATCCAACACTATCGCAGATCAGGATCCCCGCTGGGTGCGCGGCATCCGGGCGGGTGTCCTCCTGCATGACGACGGCATCCGCGCCGCGGGGCAGGGGCGAGCCGGTGAACAGGCGCGCGCTTTCGCCCGGTGACAATTCGCCGGCAAAATGTTCACCGGCGGGAATTTTGGTTCGCACGCGCAGGCGAACCGGTGTGGCGGGTGATGCTTGGCTCACGTCCGCTGCTCGCACGGCGTAGCCATCCATGGCGGAGTTATCGAAGGGCGGGAGATCTGAGGGAGAGGCAATGGATTCGGCCAGCACTCGCTCAGTGGCTTCGCTTAAAGGGACTGATTCCTGCCGGGGCGGCGGGAGTGCGGCGAGGATGCGGTCGAGCGCGGTTTCAAGATCGAGCATCCGCCCAGTGTTCCGCACCCGGCGTCGTTTGCAAAGCCGCTTTAAGCCCGGAACGATGTCGTCCGAATTCAACGCCGCAAGCCCTGTGGGACCCCGCTACCAGCCCGTCTGGCCGCAGGGGCCGAGGTCAGGGGAATGGAGGTCAGAGGAATAAGACTC
>JANOHH010001364.1:0-2077 GCA_031406395.1 Verrucomicrobiota bacterium
GTGAGCTTGCTCAACAACCCGCCCTGGCTATGACCGATGACGACCATTTGCCGCAGGGCCGCATCTTTCCCGTCGGGGTCCAGTTTTTGTACCATGGCCGTGAGTTCCGCCCGCAGCTCCGACGCGGAAACCATCAGCGGATTGCTGCTGCGGTAGAGGAACTGCCAGATTTGATAGCGTTCGCGGAGCACCGGGTCGGCGTTCATGGTATTGACCATTTCCGCCCACCAAACGGGACTGGAAAAAGTCCCATGAACGAACACCACCGGTATGCGTCCGGGTTGATAGGGCCGCGACAGGAGCAACTGGCTACGCAACCCCTGCCCCGGCTTAAAAAACTGTAACTTTTCCAATTGCCAAATGAAGGACTGGTTCAACATGTAAACCGACGGCGCGGTGATGTCGGTTTCCAGAGGCACCTTGAAGTCGTCCACCGTGACGCTGGTCTGGTCGAAGGGACAAAATAATTCGAGCGACGCCGCCTTCTGGCCGGAAGCGACCTTGGCCAGGGAGTCGGGCACCCGCAGAAAGACCGTGGCTGGCGCGGCCCCGCGAAAACGCAGTTCCGGGTCCAACTTGCGCACCGCAATCAGCGGCGCGCCGACCCCGGCTTCGCGATTGCGAACGCTCACTCCGCGCACCCGGAATTTATCGGCCACGAAGAAATCCTCGAATTGATCCAACGGCCACGGAAAGCCCGGCGCACTGAACTGCAAATCAATTTCCCCCACGGGCAGGCGGCGACGCCCCCCATCCAACCGCACGATGGCATTCGTTCCCGCCCGATCACCCAACGCCCAACCCAGACCGTAATTGTAGAGATCACACGCGATACGAAATCGGCGATCGAACGCATCCGGCTTGGCCTCGTGTCCTTGGCCGAACAGAAACAGGTAAGCATAAACCGCGGAGCCCAGGTAGTAATCCCGCGGGTCCAGGGTTTCCCACGGCTTGACGTTGCGTCGTAATTTATCGCCCGCGAGATAACTGACCTCGGCCAGGGCAAACAACAAGTCCCGCTCGCCGGTGGCGAGGGCCTTTTCGTGCAGCCGGCGCACGGCTTCCATCGGCTGCGAAACAGCCAAAGCATCCAGATCGTAGCGATGCAGCAGCGAAACGGTATCCGCACTGGGCCGGCCAGCGCCGATGGCATTGGCTTCCACCTGGTCATAGACCTGCCGGGGGGTCGCCCGATCCGCGCCCATGGGCGCTTTACAGCCGGCCAGTAGCACCACCAGCAGGCTAAGCGTGATGGCCGGAAACCACGAGTTGCTTTTTTGATTCTGCATAGCGGATTGCACCTTCCAGGATCGTCGCTGCGCAAAGCTTGTCGGATTACCCGCGAAAAATCCACATTCTTGTCTGCGGATTTCACTGGCGGATGGATGTCATCCTCCTCCCAGCACCATGGTAATGCCCACCAGCACGACCCCTAGCTTTATTGGTCAAACCTTCCACCGTGCTGCCGGGCGTGGCCGAGGGTGACGAGGGTTTGCAGAGTCTCCAACACAGCGGCGGCTCGGGCGCACTTGAACTGTTTCGCCAGTTCGGCGGGCGCTGTCGGACCGGCGGCGGCGGGCAACGCGGATTCCACGGCTTTGACGCACTCGGCCAGGGTTTTGGGCCAGTTTAATTTCGGAGTGCGGAGTGCGGAACGCGGAGTTTTCCGAACCTTGGGTTTGCCCTCGGGCAGCGCGAGCGATTTCTGTCCACTCCGCACTCCGCGTTCCGCATTCCGCGTTTGATAATCTGGCCGCAGCCAGTGGATGATGCCGCGCTGTTCTTCGGCGGCGCGCTCGGCGTTCCGGGCGACGAGGCGTTCGAGGATTTCGGCGGCGAACACGGCGGCGTTCAGTTCGTCGTGCAACTGTTTGAGCACGGATACGAGGCCCTGGTCGTGGATTAATTTTTCCTTGGCGGTAAGTGTTATCGAAGCCACGGTTTTGTTGGAGCACTCTCCCTCACCCCAGCCCTCTCCCGCTGGGAGAGGGAGAATTGTTTCCCGCGTCGGGTTGGAAGCTGGCGCGTCTGATTTGCCGGGACGCGACGAAGCTGTTCCCTCTCCCAGCGGGAGAGG
>JANOHH010000010.1:0-1821 GCA_031406395.1 Verrucomicrobiota bacterium
GTCGCCGTGGACAGCGCGGGCAACGTCTATGTGGCGGACCAAGGCAACAGCTTGAACCACAAAGCACATTCCAATCAATTTGAAAGGAAACTTTCCCCGGTGCGGTGCGCGGAGTAGCGCACCTGCCATCAGCTGGGAGAACAAAAAAAGAAAACCTATGAAAACGAAATGTTACTACTGGGTGCTTGCTCCGATGGTCAGCTTGGGTTCCGCAGCATGGATCCAGGCCGCCAGCACCATTCAATTCAACGCGGCCAGTTACACCGTGGACGAAGACGCCGGCAACGTCACCCTCACCGTTCAGCGCACGGGCGATACCAACACGGTCGTTGGCGTGGATTACGCCACGGCCGACGGGACGGCGACCAATGGATTGAAATATACGGCGGTTTCCGGGCCGCTGGCCTTCGGTGCGGGCGAAACCAACAAGACCATCGCGGTGCCGATCTTAAACAATGGCTTGGTGGATGGTGCCAAGAACTTCCGGGTGATCCTGAGCAATCCCACGGGCGGAGCGATTCTGGGTACGCGCACGAATGTTCAGGTTCTTATCACCGACAACGACGCGGGAATTGAATTGTTTACCGACACCGATACCGTAGCCGAAGACGCGGGCGGGGTAGTGCTTGGCGTTGTGCGGTACGACGATGGTAACCTTCCCGTCACGGTGGATTTTGTCACCGCGAACCTGACTGCAACCAGCGGACTGGATTACACAGGGATCACCAACACGCTTTCGTTTGCGTCGCACGAGCTATTCAAATGGGTCACCGTGCCGATTCTCAATGATAGCCTGAAAGAGGCGAACGAAACCTTTCGCGTGACCTTGAGCAATCCGGTGGGTGTCACGCTCGCCACTCAGACGCCGCTCACGGTCACGATCGTGGATAACGACCAAGGCTTCGCTTTTGAATTCGGTTTCTATTCCGTCGCCGAAGATGCCGGCGTGGTACGGATCAACGTGCTTCGAGGCACGGATGACACGAACTCTCCCGTCACCGTGGACTTTGCCACCACGGACCTGACCGCGACCAAAGGACTGGATTACACCGGCATCACCAACACGCTCTCGTTTGCGCCTGGGGAAAAGGCCAAACTCGTCACCGTCCCGATCCTCAACGACGGGGTCAAGGAATCGAGCAAGAACTTTCGCGTGACCCTGAGGAACCCGAACGGTGGGGCCGTGCTCGGTTCGCGAACAACGGCCAACGTAACCATTGTTGACAACGATCCTGGGGTTGGTTTTGAACTCAGCAGCTACTCGGTTTGGGAGAATGCGGGTGCCGTCACCGTGGCGGTCCTGCGGGGCAATGATCTGGCCTTGGGACCGATCACAGTTGATTACGCCACCAGCAATCTAACCGCCAAAGCCGGGCAAGATTACGAAGCTGTCTCCGGCACCGTGGCGTTCCTGGAGAACGAGACGGTCAAGACCATCCCCATCCCCATCCTTCGGGACGGATCAGTAACGAATGACATGAGCTTCAAAGTGACCCTGAGCAATCCGACCGGTGGCGCCACGCTGGGGACCGCGTCCACAACGGTAAACATTTTGGACGCGAGCGGACTGACCTCTCGCACGGTGGCGCCGCCGTTTGATACCGCGCTGACGATCCGGAGCGAGGGGGGCGTAAACCTCATCACTTGGTCCGGCGGCGGCCAACTGCAAAGGGCGGACCGCCCGATGGGGCCGTGGCAGACGCTCACGACTGCGACCAATCCGTTCACCGTTCAGTCTCCGCTCCCCACCACGTTTTACCGCGTCACCCGCCCCCGACCGGTGAACGTTCACATCCCCTCCAGCTACGACGGCCAGACGCC
>JANOHH010000017.1:0-1977 GCA_031406395.1 Verrucomicrobiota bacterium
CCTGACGACGATCCCGAACGGGGCGAACGAACCCTATTGGCAGAGTTACGTCGTGTTTATTGTGCGCGACGATCGGCCGGCCGACATTCTCTTTCAATGCTCGGACAACACCTGGCAGGCCTACAATCGGTGGCCCAACAATTTTTCGGTTTACACCGATCCGAAAGGTGGCCAGGGACCCTGGGCCGATGTGAGCTTTGATCGGCCGTACGGTCGCGAATCCCAGTTCACCGGGGTCGTGAACGATCCGTTGACGGTCGGTTCCGGCGAATTCCTGCCGCTGGAGTTTCCGCTCGCGTACTGGCTCGAAGAGCACGGTTACGATGTGACCTATTGCGTGAACAGTGATCTGTTGACCCCGGATCGCGGCTTGAAATGCAAAGCGTTTATCAGCGTCGGGCACGATGAGTACTGGGACATCCGGCAGTTTCGCAGTGTCGAGCGAATGCGCGATGCGGGCGTGAACCTCTTGTTCCTCTCCGGCAACGCCATTTGCTGGGTCGCGCCGTTGCGCGCGGGCGCGGATGGCCGGGAGAACCGCATCATGTTTCGCGGCGGGCCGTACGGGGCGACCAATGAATACGCCGTGGAACGGGAGCGCGACCATGGCCCGTTTCCCGAGCGCGGCCCCGATGAAGGCCTGTTGATGGGCGTACGCAACGTTGAACCCATCAATGGCGGCGGCGATTGGACCATCGTGAAACCGGAGCACTGGATCTTCGCCGGGACGGGAGTCAAGGCCGGGGATTCCATCCCGGGCCTGATTGGTTGGGAATATCACGGCGATCCTGCCGCGATTCCTGGCTTGGAGATTGTGGGGGCGGGCACGGCGTGGGTCGGGGGCGATCACCAGCAAAAGTGGGCGGCGACAATTTATCCGGGGCCGAAGGGGAACTTCGTGTTCAATGCGTCGAGTATTTTTTGGTCGCAAGGTTTGAGTTCGCCGCCGGGCCACACGTTGCCCTGGTCGCATTGGAGTCGCCCGCACGGCCCGGACCCGCGCGTGCAGCGAATCACAGCGAACTTGCTGGACCGGGCGATTGGTGTTCGCAATGTGGAAAGATAGGTTCGCTGACGTTTTCGGTGGGCAAGAACTGGAGACCGTCAGCGATATGGCATGCTCTGCGAGCATAGGCAGCCTAAACAATCTTCAATCTCCGCGTTGGTAAGAACCCCTTGAGGAAAAGGATTACATCAAAAAAACCGTTTAACCGATTCGATTTTTCATGCGTGATAGCTCACGCTTCCCAACAGCGTTTGGGTGAGGTGACAATTGGTGACCCCTTTACGAGGTGTCGTTAACCAACATTAAATTACAGCCCACCAACTCCGTAGCATTGAAGGCGAAGTTCCGACCCGACTGTCTTGCCGTTTCGCAAAATGAAATGGTAATTACCCGGCTCAACGCGAATAGCATTTACCAGTTCTGGCTCAGAGCTATCCTTTGAAAGGACCATCCCGTGTTTACGAAGTGTCGCGGTGTCTTTTTGAACCAGCGCTTGGTACGCAGCATCGGTCAAAATAGTAACACTGAAAGGGCCGGAGCCAGATACTTTGAAAACCAGAGGGCCGGCTTTCTTGCAGGTAACTTCCCGCACCCATTCTTGTTTAGGTTGCAGAATTTTCTTTTGATCTAGGAACGGCTTCGCCTCGGACACGGCGGACTCCTCCGTAATTTGCCATTTGCCTGCCTCTAATTGTTCAACGAGGAGTGAGATGGTTTTGGTTCGTTTGGCCGTCTGCGAAGTGCATTTAGTAGCAATTCGCACCTTGCCTTTCTCCTCATTGAATGTCGTTTCAGAGTAAGCATCCGTATCACCTTTGCGCTTCGCTTCCTGCATGCCACCCTCAATCATTCGTTTGAAGGTCGTCGCAGGGATCTTGTTGGTGCGACTGGATCCGTCCGGAAACTGCGCAACCATTATCAGCACTGCTGAATCTGAATAGAGATCCTTGATGGCGGAATCGTAGTTGTGC
>JANOHH010000068.1:0-2921 GCA_031406395.1 Verrucomicrobiota bacterium
GGCCTTGAGCATCAAGTCGCGGGCGCGCGAATACTCGAACCACTTGGTGCGCGAGGGCAGGTCCATGGGGCTGAGTTTCCACTGGCGCAGGGGGTCTTCCATGCGCGCCTCGAACCGGCGTTTCTGCTCCTTGTCACTGGACTCGAGCCAGATCTTGATGAGTTGGATGCCCCCCTCGACCAAGTATTTCTCCAAAAGGGGGCAGTTCTCGAGGAAGCGGGCGTGCTGTTCCTTGGTGCAAAAGCCCATCACATATTCGACCCCAAGGCGGTTGTACCAACTCCGGTCAAAAATCACGATCTCGCCCTTGGCCGGGAAATGCTGAAAGTAGCGCTGCATATACATCTGCGACTTCTCGCGGTCCGAGGGTGCGGGCAGCGCCACGGTGCGAAACACGCGGGGGCTGACCCGCTCGGTCAGGGCGCGAATAGTGCCGCCCTTGCCGGCGGCGTCGCGGCCCTCGAAGACGATGATCACGCGCAGGCCCTTGTGCTTGACCCACTCTTGGAGGTGACACAGCTCGCCCTGGAGTTTGCGCAACTCCTTCATGTATTTCTTGCCCTTCAGTTTCTCGGGACCGGGGGTTTTTGATTTTTCTTTCATAATGCGTTTCGGTTGGCAACCAGGTTTGGAGGTTAGGTGGCCGCTTTGTTTTTTGCGGTTTGGAAGGCGATCGCCATCTCATCGTCTTTCAGCTCGGGCGCGGCGGCCTCCTCCTGCTCGAGCCGACCCATCATGACCACCTTGGAGGGCAGATCGCCCATCATCTGCATAACCTCCCCGGCCGTGCCGAAGATAAATTCCGCCCGGCGTTCGGGAACGGGAAGCTGGAAAAAGTGGGTGAGCGAGAGCCATTGCCCCGAGCGGCCGAGCACGAACTCGTCGGCAATCATTTTCATGTCGTTCGGGTCGTAGCCATCCTGAAGGACGACGTAAGGCCCGCCGTGATCGCGCGGGGAAATTTCGTGGGCCTGGCGCCAGGCACGCAGGCTGACGAGTTTGGTGTCCAGAAAACTATTCGTAATGGTATGGAGATTTAGGTTGCTCATAGATTTATCTTGGTTGGGGATTTGTGATTTTAGTCATTCGTGACAGACGGGCATGGTGGCCAACCCAGGATCAATGCAGGTTTCTTGTTTCATTATTCGGCGCGGGGTTGGCTTTCCGGGATCGAAGAGGTTACTTGCGCCGCGGGTTCGAGTGTCGGCGACGGGGCGGGCGGAACCATCAAGAGCCTGCGCGCGGTCGCCGCTTTCTTCTCGGGCGTGGCGACGGCACGTTTGACAACTGGCTTTGCCTTGGGCTTGGCCTTGGCCGGTTTCTGGGTCGTAATGCGGCTACCGGACTGGGCCAGTTTGGCTTCGGCTGCGGCGAACGCCTTCCGGGCTTCGGCCAATTCCGCCTTTGCCTGTTTCGCCTGTTTCCGGGCGCGTCGGACGATCAACTTCACCTCTTTGCGGCGACGCTTGGCCGCCCGGGCCTGCTGCTTGGCCGCCGACCAACGGTTTTCGGCGGTGGCCACCCGGAGACGCGCCGTGTGCACCGTGCCGGCCAGTTTCTGCGGCTCGGTTTTCGTGTTTGATGTTTTCATGATTGTCATCAGCGGACCGGGCGAGCGACCCGGCCCACCCTTATTTCTGCACGACGGCACTTTCCGCCTGCCAACCGCCGCCTAGGGCGCGGTAGAGTTGAACCACGGAGAGCAATTCGTTGAGGCGGGCCTGGGCTAGGCCGAGTTCGGCGGCAAAGAGCTGCTGCTCGTTGTAAAGCACCTCCAGATAGCTCGTCACCCCGCCGTCGTAACGAATGTTGGCGAGATTGGCGGCCTCCCGGTTGGCCTGAGTGAGTTCTTCCTGCCGAGCCACGAATTCGCGCGTGCGCTGATAGGCGATGAGGCCGTCGGACACTTCGCGGAAGGCATTCTGCACGGTCTTCTGGTAGCCGGCCAGCGCTTCCTCGTATTGCGCCTGGGTGATTTTCAGGTTGGCCCGCAGACGTCCGCCCGTGAATAACGGCAGGGTCACGGCGGGACCAAATTGCCAGGTCCGCGACGCCGAGGTGAACAGATCGGAGAACGCCACGCTCTGAAAACCGTAAAAGCCAGTCAAGGTGAGTTGGGGATAAAATGCCGCCTTGGCCTGGCCGATGTTCGCGTTCGCGGCGACCAATTCTTCTTCCGCGAACCGGATGTCCGGACGGCGCTCCAATAACGACGACGGCAGACCGGCGGGAACTTCCGCGCGGACTTGCTGACTGGCGAAACCTGCCCCACGCGGAATTGGGCTAGGATTGCGGCCGAGCAGGATGCACAGTGCGTTTTCCTGCTGCTCGCGCTGGCGTTGGATGTCCACGATGCTGGCCTCGGCGCCATAAACGAGAATTTTCGCCTGGGCGACGTCCTGCATGGCCGCCACGCCGCCTTTTTCGCGGGCCTCGGTGAGCACAAGCGAATTAGTACGGGCCTCCAAAGTGCGCCGGGCGATTTCGAGTTCATAATCCAATTCCAGCAGCGCGAGGTAAGCCGTGGCCACCTGCGCCACCAGCGTCTGACGCACGGTTCGCTGCGCATCCTGTGTCGCGAGGTAACGGGCGCGCGCCGCCTCATTGGCGCGGCGGATTTTGCCCCACAGATCCACTTCATAGGCCGACATGCCCGCGAAAATATCGCCGTATTCGTGCTGTGGATTTGAGCTCGCGAACGGGCCGTTCTGGGAAGCCCGGCTGGTCACGAGGTCGCCGCCCGCCGCGACGTTGGGGAAGAACTGCGAGCGGGCGATGCGCAACGCCGCTTCGGCCTGAAGCACCCGTGCCGCGATGATCTTGATGTCCCAGTTGTTCGTGAGCGCGTCGCCGATGTAGGCCGTCAGTTGCGGATCCTGAAACACCGCCCACCAGCCCAGGTCGGCCAACGTGTTCGTGCC
>JANOHH010000121.1:0-4903 GCA_031406395.1 Verrucomicrobiota bacterium
GCCTCCCGCTGGAAGGTCGCCAACGTTGGTTGGTATTCCGCATTCCTGGTTTCGCGCAGGACCTCGAGCCGCAGCAGCCGGTCGCGAAATACCGAATTGGGCTCCAGTAGCAACTGGCGGGACCACTCGAGCGCGGCGGCCGAGTTTTTGGCACGCGTCGAGTCCGCGGTCAGTTCCCGCAGGGCCTGGCACCCAAGGGTTGAGTTGGTGGGATTGGCTGCGATCTGTTGAAGCGAGTTGCGAGCTACGGCTTGCGCCGAAGCATTCGTTCCGCGCAGCCGGACCACGGCCAGGTTCAATTGCAGGAAGGCGTTTTGCGGTTCCAGGCGGGCGGCTTCCAGGCAATGGGCTTCCGCCAAAGCGGGTTGGTTGGCCGCGCCGGCCACCGTGCCGGCGACGTTGTGGTAGGCCGCCGTGTTTTTTCCGGCGGCATCCACGCCTTCGAGGGCATGGGTGGCGGAGGCGTAATCGCGGGCGATCATGGCGGTCAGCGCCAGCGCCAGCCGGTCGTCGGTCGCGCCCGGGTTCAGTTCCACCACGCGACTGCGCCAGAGCAGCGCGGCGGGGGAGCGTTCGGCCTCCGCCAGTTGGGCCATCAGCCGACAGGCTTCCACATCCCGGTGATTGTGGCGCAGGGCGAGTTGGAGATAGAACAATGCCTTGGGCGGGTCGGGTTTAGCGAGGTACTCCCTGGCCGCTTTGACCAGCCGGGTCTGACGGGCGGACATGTAGCCATGGTAGCTGGCGTAGAGGCCGCCCAGGAGCCCGAGGCCAAGCACGACAAAAAGCGACAGAGTTTTTTGGACTTTGCTGGTCATAAAATCAAAATACCGGGTGGAAACCGGTTTGGGGTGTTCCGCCGTCGTTCATTACCCGTTCAATAATCCAATAGCTCACTGCAATTCCATAGCCAATCAGGAATGCTGCCAAAGCAGGCGTAGCAATTGCTAGAAACCTAGGTTCATTGGAGCAGAAACCATGATGGAGAATGAATCGTTGTGAAAACACTTAAGCTTAGTCTCACCCTGTTGGGTGCGTCGCTGGCTTTGGGGCTGCCTATCACCCCGGCGGGTGCCGCACTTTACGACATCACTTTCGACGATGGCAGTGGCAATGTGGGCACCGGACAAGTGGATGTGCAACCGGCGGGCAACAACAATTTCTACGCGTCCAGCGGCTACCTCACCATGACAGCCGGGGGCGCGAGTGGTAGTTGGAACTTGTATGCCGCCGGTGGCACCACCCCCTATCCGGGTTATCTTTACTCCCCCAGCGGCGGGTATATTTACAACAACGCGGTATATCCCAGCGGTCAGAATCCCCAGTATCCCACGGTCAATTCCCTCCTGGATGTCTATGGTTTATTGTTTACCCAAGGCAATGGGAATGAACTCAATCTTTGGGGCAACGCCGATGGCACCTACACGCTGGGCGGGAACATTGGCGGGTTTCAGAATTTCAATGTCAATATTGGTTTCGGGGGGACCGCCAACAACCCCATCATTACCCAAGCGCCGGAACCCACACCGATTATGCTGGCTGCCTTAGGTGGAGTGCTGGCCGCCTTGAGGTTGGTTCGCCGTCGGCGTAGAGTTGAACCTCGTCGACATTGGTGAACGCGCATCTGCGCAGTAGAATTTTCACGCCAAGGCCTAGCGCGGCGGCGCCGTGACCAAAGTGGAGCGCGACCGGTCCCCGGTCGCAGCGGGTGAACGGCAGAGCAGTCGTCAGTTGACCCGGTCGTGTCCCTGCGAGCAAAGCGCCGCGGGCGCGGGACCGCCCGCGCTCCGCGAAAAATCTCCGCAGCATGGAACGACTTTTGGAGGTAGCCCTGCAAAAGTGCAAAGTCCCAACGGCAGGTGAACCGTGCGTCACTGTTTGGTGTGTGGGTGTTGCTTGTGTCAGCCCTCAATCTTCGAACCTCCGGCTATCGCCCCTCCCCGCGGCCGGTCATCCAGTTGTTAGACGCGTCCGTCTCCGAATGAGACGACGTTTTGAAGTGGCAGGCGGAAGCGCGAGGCATAACGGCCCGGTACATGGACTGCTTAGTTTCAGCGCTCCACAATGGACGCGGTTATGAGGATGTATTTCACGAAGGAGGAAACAGTGACGGCTAGGATGAAGACCCCGGTTGCATTAGACCGTAGCGGGGTGAATCGCCGGGCGGCGGGTTTTTCGATTGCCGAAGTCGTCATGGCGATCATGGTCCTGGCCATCGGTGCGGCCGGGCTGATGTCTTGTTTCGGATACGGCTTCCGGGCCATCGGCCAGATCCGCGAAAACCAGCGCGCCACGCAGATCATGGTGGAAAAGGCGGAAACCCTCCGGCTCTACAGTTGGGATCAAGTTAACACCAGCGGATTCATCCCCTCGACTTTCATTGCGTCTTACGACGGAGATAACGCCGCGAGCAATTACACCGGCACCATTTACTACGGCACCGTGGCCATCGGCAACTTTCCATTCAACACCAGCTACAAGGATAAGATGAGGAAGTTGGACCTCACGCTCCGTTGGACCAGCCAGAACATAGTCCGAACGCGCAGCCTGACCACTTACATCGCCGAGGACGGGATTCAGAATTATGTTTATTGACCCCCAGTCAGAATCCCGGCGTGGCTACAGCCTGATGGAAACCATTGTGGCCACCGGGTTGTTCAGCCTGGCCGGCCTGGCGCTCGCTACCATTTACCTGTTCAGCACCACCAGCTTTGCGGCGCTGGCGAATTATGCCGAACTCGACAAGATCAATCGTACGGCCATGGATATTTTGAGCCGGGAGATTCGCCAAGCCCAGGCGGTCACCGCCGCAACCGCCAGCAGCCTCACGATCATCAACGGGGATGGTGTGAACGTGAACTACAGTTTCAATGCCTACAGCGGCAAATTGCTGCGCACGGTCGGTGGCAGCTCGCAAACCCTGCTTTCCGACTGCGAGCTGCTGGCTTTTAATCTCTACCAGCGCAACCCCATCAGCGGCACCTATAATATTTACCCCGCGGCCACGAACAATTTTTCGCAGACCGTGAAATGCGTCAGCCTGACTTGGAGGGCTTCCCGCAAGATGCCCTCCGGAAACGACGTCAGCGAGAACATCCAGACCGCCCGCGTGGTAATTCGCAAGCAACATTGAACTTAGCAAACTATGAAAATTAACAATTCGATTCGTAAACAAGCCGGCAGCGCGATCGTGGTGACCATGTTTATGATCACCCTGCTGGCCGTCAGTGTGGCCGGTTATTTGACGTATGTGGATCAACAGTCCCTGCTCGGCGCCCGCTCCCAGACATGGAACCTGGCCTTGGGGCTTTCCGAAGCGGGCGTGGAAGAAGGACTCCAACACCTCAACGTGAACTCTGCGAACCTCAACGCCGATGGTTGGAGTCCGGATGGGACCACTTACAGCATGAGTCGCACGCTCACCAACGGCAGCTACACGGTGGCGATCGACAACAGCAATCCGAACTCGCCCGTCATTCTTTCGCGAGCCTTCGTGGCGCCCCCCAGTTTTGCGCAGAATGCGCCATCGGCCATGTTTGCCGCGGCGGGGGTTACCCAACCCAGCACCACCACCCCCACCACCGTCAACCGCGCAGTGCGGGTCGTCACTTCCCGCGGCAGCCTTTTCCTCGCCTCCATGGTCGCCAAAAAAGGCATTGATTTGAAAGGCAACGGGGTCACTTCGGACAGTTTTGACTCTCAAGACCCCACCAAGAGTACCAATGGGCGGTATGACCCGGCGAAAGCCCAGGATAATGGCGACATCGCGTCGAACGACGGAGTGGTCAGCACGGTGTCGGTGCAACAGGCCAACATTTATGGACGAGTTTTCACCGGGCCCGGTGGCACCGCCACCGTTGGCAGCCAGGGAGCAGTAGGCACGCATGCCTGGCAAGCCGCTAATTCCGGCTTCCAACCGGGTTACGTCCTCAATACGGCCAACTTCACTTTCCCCGACACGACTTCGCCGGTCAGCAGCACCGCGCCGCCGCCGCCGCCCGGGGATGTCTTGACGCTCACGGGGATTGCCACCAACAGCACCACGTACTCGACCACCACCTATCCCAGCGCGCCGGTTTCGGGTGTAATGGGGCCCGTTACGACCAACACGACCACCGTTGCCACCACAATTTATCCGGGTTCAGGCACCCCCGGGTTGACCACGAACACAGTCAACACAACGGTCGCCAGTTATCCCAGCCCGGTTCCAGCAGGATTAAGTACTAACTACACAACGGCCAGTACCACGACGAAAACCTATCCTGCGGCCGGGACCTACCAAGGCGGCATCACCACGAATATTGTGACCACCGGTAATCCGTCCGGCCGCGGCACTTGGTATATTTTCAACAAGATCACGGGAATCGCGAGCTACACCTATCCCGTGAAGAATTACTCCTACCCGAGTTACGCCTACAATTACACCGTTTATCAGACCACGCCGACCTACACCACCAACCACTACGACCACGTCATTGGCAATGGCGATTATTACGCTACCTCCTTGTCGGGCAGCACGGTGGTGACGGGTACGGGCCGGCTCTCCCTGCCCAATGGACTCACAATGGGCGGCAGCGACGGCATCACCATCGCGCCTGGCGGCTCGCTGTTGGTCTATTCCGGCGGCACCGGTATCACCATCGGTGGCAATGGTGTTATTAACGCCAACGGCTACGCGGGTAATTTCATTGTTTACTGCGCTGACACCGTGACTGCTTTCACGCTGAACGGCAACGGCGAGTTCAGCGGGGTGCTCGTCGCGCCCAATGCCGATCTCACCATGAACGGGGGTGGCAACAGCGACCAGGACTTTACGGGCGCCTTGATGGTCAAATCCGTCCGGATGATCGGGCACTTCAACTTCCACTACGACGAAGCCTTGGGCCGCATAGGCGGCGGCGAC
>JANOHH010000140.1:0-2766 GCA_031406395.1 Verrucomicrobiota bacterium
TAAACGCTTTGCCTTCCGCGCGGGCGTGAATGCTGTAGCGCCGATGCAATCCCTCCGCGAGCCATTGCCGCAGGAAACCTTCGCGCGTGAAATGTTCCGGCGGATGGAACACTGGATAGTGGAGCTTGCCGAATTCGATCTCCACGTTGCACTTCTCCGCGACTTCCAGCGTGTTCTGCACCGCCTCGGGCACGTCGGCAAAGCGCGCCTTCATTTCCTCGGCCGAGCGCAGGTAGAATTGCTCCTTGGCGTAGCCCGCGCTCATGCGCTTGGGATCGCTCAGCAGGGATTGCGTGCCGATGCACACCAGGCAATCGTGGGCGTGCGAATGACTCTTCTCAATGTAATGAACGTCATTCGTCGCGACCAGCTTCAGCCCGAACTCCCGGGCCCAGGCAATGAGATGCCTGTTTACCTTGGCTTGCTCAGCGATGCCGTGGTTCTGGAGTTCGAGATAAAAGTTATCCGCCCCAAGCGTCTGTTTGTACCAGTCCACGGCGTCCCGCGCCTTGTCCAACTGATCTTTCATGATCCAGTCGGGGATTTCGCTGGCCAGGCAGCCGGAGAGCGCGATCAGGCCTTCCTTGTGGGCCGTGAGAATTTCCCGGTCAATGCGCGGCTTGTAATAATACCCTTCGAGATGCGCGGCGGTCGTGAGTCGGATGAGATTCTGGTAGCCCGTCTCGTCTTTGGCGAGCAGGCCGAGGTGATTGTAAACATCACGTCCGCCCCCGCTATTGCCGGTTTTCTTTTCCAGCCGGCTGCCGGGTGCCACATAAACCTCGCAACCGATGATGGGCTTGATGCCTTTCGCGCGTGCCGCCTGATAAAACTCAATCACCCCGTGCATCGCGCCGTGATCCGTGATGGCGAGCGCCGGGAACTTGAGTTCGTGGGCCTTGTCCACCAACCGATCCAGACGGCAGGCGCCATCGAGCAATGAATACTCGGTGTGCAGATGTAGGTGGACAAAGTCCGCGTGCGACATGCGGACAAGTTACCGCTCGGCAATGAGTGGTGGCAAGAAGTGAGCGCGATTCCTTTTCCGGGTCGGGTCGCGCCTTGCTTTCCCCCGGCACTTTGTGGATTACGGTCAACTACTTTTGAGCGAAGCCAAGATTGCCAATGCCGCACTGGAACCCCGCGGCAAACCGGAAATCATGGAACGGTTGGTTGCCCGGCTGGAGGAGTGTCAGGTTTCGCGCCACCGCCAAATCGGCTTCTGCCGAGCCGGACACCGAGCGGCGGCGCAACCATGACCAGTGCTGCAATCCCGACGAGTAACAGTTGCTGGGTGCGCGCAGTGGAACGAATCGGCTTCATGATGCCAGGTACGATTCCCTCGCGAACGATGAACGTCGAGATTTCGCGGTGCGCAATCGTATCCGGATTTCCTGCTTTCGCGGCTTCAGCGGTCAATTGTTCCCGGATGGCGAAATAAATCCGGTCGGCCCCATGCTTTTTCAGTTCGCTCGAGACCTTCCTTTCTACAATCAGCCGACCCAATCCGCTCAGTAATTGATGAAGGAGTTTTTCGCCGATTCCGCCCTTGAGTTGGGGCGTCCGCTCGAGTGCCGATGATTCAAGCGTGGCAATAAGATTCGCAACGCCCTCGTCCCGGAACCCGTCGAGTTGTTTCAAGAATTGAGCCGCGTGCAACTCCCATTGTTCCGCCTGGAATTCATTGAGCTTTAGCGACGCCTCGGCGCTGTTGGTGTTTCCACTCGCGGAGGCGCGAATCTGCACCCACGCCATCCCATCTGCAACCGCATCTGCGATTTTAGGAAAGACGTCGGTCGCCAACTGACTCTTCGAGAGCACGCGTTCGCTCCCATGAATCGCCCCGTTCCAGAATCCCACCAGGCCGAACAGGACCATCGCGAGCATCACCGTCAGAGTGAATGTTGTCCATCGTAGTCCGCGCGCGAATCGCCACCGAACATCATACCACCCCAATCGGGAGAATATCATGCAAGTCACCACCGCAACAAAAGCTCCTACCAGAGCGCCAAGTAATGTCCATTTGGCCATGCTGAGAATTAAGCCCGTGGCCTGCGATCGGCCAAGCTCGCGAAGAATGAGCGCGACCCAACTCATTTGTGAATCGGTTGCGGGCGAAACACCTACCGCTCCCAACAAGACCGCTGCAATCCCGTGCATGTGCCTAGGGTAGGGTCGGGCTTCCGCAGTGTCAGCAGCATTGTTTCAGCATTCTGCCATGGTCATATGTGACGGAGGAATTCTTGCCGGGGTTGTTGAATTCTGGCTTAATGCGCCCCGCTCATGAGTTCAGACAAGCGTAAAAAAGAATCCAACCAGCCGGAATTGCCCATCGAAGGCGCGAAACCCGCGGCAGCCGACGCCAACACGGCGAAGAAACCTGCCGACGCCAACGGCAATGGCGAGCAACACGTCGTCGCCGAGGCGGTCGAGGCCGTCGTCCACAAACCGTTTGATCCGAAAAAGCTCGAAGTGGGCTTGCATACCCGTGTGGACAAAGGCTTTCTCGAGTACGCGAGCTATGTCATCCGCGACCGCGCCATCCCAAATCTCGCCGACGGCTTGAAGCCGGTGCAGCGGCGCATCATGTGGGCGCTGCACGAGAAGGATGATGGGCGCTTCATCAAGGTCGCCAACGTGGTCGGTCACACGATGCAATACCATCCCCACGGCGACGCGTCCATCGGCGATGCGCTCGTGGTGCTGGCGAACAAGCGTTATCTCATCGAAGGCCAGGGAAATTTCGGCAATATCTTCACGGGCGAC
>JANOHH010000157.1:0-1938 GCA_031406395.1 Verrucomicrobiota bacterium
GTTGACCGGCGCGCTCTTCATGGCGGTGGCGTGGGGCATCATCATGTTGTTCAACCTCGTGACGTTGCCGGTGGAATTCGATGCGTCGCGTCGCGCCAAAGTAGTGCTGGCCGATTTCGGCTTCATCGCGCCCGGCGAAGAGGCCACGGGCGTGAAGCGGGTGCTCGACGCGGCGGCGTGGACTTACGTGGCGGCGTTCATCACCTCGTTGGCTTATTTCCTCTGGCATGTGTTGCCACTGCTCACCGGCGGACGGCAACGCGACTAACCGCCATTTCAATTCGATATGACCGAATCAACAACCACAACCCTGCAAATCAAAAAACAAATGCAAGCAAACCATTCCAACCTCCTCAGTCCCGGGGAGAAGATTCATGTGATTCACCGGCGGCAGTTTGAGAAAGACGCCCGGCGCCACTTCGTGGGCGAGGTCGAAAGATACGAACACGGGCTCGCTCGCGCTTCGGGCTATGTCTTCGTCGTGGACGACCTCAATAAACACATGTTCGTGAAACGACCGGACCGCCGCACCAAACTGATTCCGATCAGTTCGGGCGCCGTGATCGTGAATGTGATCCCCGCAAGCGCCGACATCGAGCAGGTTCACTACGAACTCAAGGACAGCACGCTCCACGTCACGGATGGGAAATCGTGGCGGATTGACGTCAAGGAATTCGGCTGGGGCTGAGCCCGTCCAGCCAAGCCATAAATCACAGCCAACCCCAAAACAGGAATCAAAAAAACTATGCCAACCAGCATGAGACTTAATGTGCAGCACTTGAACATCCCCGCCCTGGCCACCCTGGATGCCTGGGTGGAGAAACAAATCTTCGCGCTCGGCCGGACGCGGCAGATTGACGAGGCGAACATCCGGTTGATCCGGCTGGAGAACGCCAGTCCGGCTTTTCAGGTCAACGTTCACCTCGTCACGCCCGGCCCGGATGTCTTTGCCGAGAGCCGCGATCACACGCTCAAGGCCGCGTTTGAGAAAGTCATGAAGCAGTTGCGGGAACAGATCACCAGCCGCGCGACGAAACGGCTGCAACGCCTCAAGAGCAATACGAAATCGCGGCGGAGCGGGTGAGCCGCGCCGCGCGACAAGTAACTATCCATCATCAAATGACGATGAAAACAAAACTCATTGTGAAATCGCTGGCGGACTTTTCGGCCAACGCCCTGTCGCTCTCGGCATCCGTGCCGGGGCGGGCGATGAATGCTTCCCGGTTAACTCTGGGCGCGACCGCGCGGGCTTCAGCCCGCTTCAACGTCCGTCATTGCGGGGCGCTTAAAATACCAAGCCCGCTTGCGTTTTGGGCATTGAAGCGGCGTGAACGCCGCGCTCCGTTCGCGCCAAGCTGGTGTCACCCTGATTTACGGGCCTCAATAAGTGACCAAGCCAACTTTGCCCAACCCGGAAGCCAAAAGAAAACCAACGTCATATGAACAAGCTAAAGAACATCCTGCTCGGTACTGATTTCTCCCCGTGTGCCACGGCGGCGCGCCAGCAGGCGGTGCGCCTCGCGCATTGGAACAGCGCTCGCCTGCAAGCCGTCCATGTCGTGGACGTGTTAGCCGTTCGCGAGTATGCCGAAGCATTTGAGCAACCGCTCATGCTCGTGGAAAAGGAGGTCGTTGAGCAGACGAGTGGCCGGTTGAAAGAGTGGCTGGCGCCGGCAGGAACTTCAGTCGCCGGGGAAACTATTATCGGCATGCCGCTTGATATTCTGCTCACCCGGACCAAGGAACTCGATGCCAGTCTGCTGGTGCTGGGCGTGCGCGGCGAAACGACCACGCACAACGATGCCGGCAATCTCGCGCTTCTGCGGCAAGGCGATGTTCACTTCGTCCTGCATCATGACCTGAAGACGGATGTCCGAACGGTCTTCCGGGCGATCCTGCACCGCCATCGCGCCATGGCGGCGCAATGTGCCCATCAGC
>JANOHH010000167.1:0-8664 GCA_031406395.1 Verrucomicrobiota bacterium
CTTGATCACTCCAGCCAGATCGGTGAGCAGCTGGGCACCCGGACCGGTGTAAGACGAGCCGTGCATGACGGCCAGTGTCTCCGGTTTGAGATCAGCCAATGAGCGCAGGACGCCTTCGGTCTGGCGCGTATAGGGAATGTAGCCGGCGAGCGGGCCTTGCTGCATCTGCTGCATCGCCTGCCGCGCCGGCTCAATCAGGTCCGATGAAGTCACGGGCGCGACGTCGCCGAAATGGTGAAAGAGGTCGGAACAGAACAGCGTCTTGCGCGTTTCCTCGAACAGCACCCCTGCATCCCACCCGTGCGGCAGATGCGGCGAACGATGAAACCGGTAGCGGTACTTGCCCGTGCTCAGGACGTCCTCGGCTGTCATCCCGCGCGCGGGGCGGATGGAGAAGTCGTCCACGCTTACGAGCTTGCCGACGAGGGTGCAGACGGGCTGGGCCTGGGGCGCGAGTTGCAACCAGTCGTTGAGCGCACCGATTTCATCGGATTCAAAGTGACTCCAGGCAATGTGCCGGAGTTGAGTGGGATCAATCAGCGAAGCGACGGCTTCCCGCAAGGCCGGGAACATCCGTTTGAACCCGGCGTGGAAGAGCAGCGGCTCCTCGTCGCGCACGAGGAAATGATTGAACTGCATGTCAAAGTCCGGAACGTAAATGGAGAGCCGGAACAGGTCCGGAGCGATTTCGTTGATAGTGGTCATCGGGCCGAAAGTAGCGGGTGGGAACGAAATCGTAAACTGGGAAAGCGGCAATGGCGGCACGTTCACCCGCTCCGGAACCGAGGCGGTGGCCGGAAACCAGAGCGGATCTTCTATTGTATAACTTGGAGAAACCTGCGTAGCTGGGGGCCAACAATAACCAGGAGTTCATTATGGCCAAAGGAAACAACAGTCAGAAAAAAGAAATCAAGAAGAAGAAGAAAGAGAAACCCAAGGCGGCACCCGCAACCTCCCGACGGGGCTTCTGACGGGAAGGCCAAAAGCCGGCCGGCGATTCACCGCGCCCGAACTCACGGCTGAGCTTGATGCAGCGTTAGCGCTGACCGACGCGAATCGGCCTGTGCTGCTGGACGCCGCGACGTGGCGCGGAGGACTGGGTTTCGATTGAGCATCAACGTTGCGATTATCGGCGGCGGTCCATCGGGTCTGCGCGCCGCGGAAGTGGCGGTGGCGGGCGGCGCTTCCGTGATGCTGTTCGATGCCAAGCCGTCGGTGGGCCGGAAGTTTCTGGTCGCCGGGCGCGGCGGACTGAATCTCACCCACGCCGAACCACCTGAACGTTTCGCAACGCGCTACACCTGCCCCGGACAGCCGCCTGAAGTGTGGGCGGCGCTGCTCGCGGAATTCGATGCCGCTGCGCTGCGGAAATGGGCGGCAGCGTTGGGGGTGGAGACGTTTGTGGCCACGAGTGGCCGGGTTTTTCCGCGCGAACTCAAGGCGGCGCCGCTGTTGCGCCGTTGGGTGCATCGGTTGCGGGCAGCCGGAATCACTTTCGCCATGCACCATCGCTGGATCAGCCTGCGACCGGGCGCGCCGTGGCAGGTTGATTTCCAAGTCGAAGGCGAGCCGCGCACGATTGCGGCGGACACGGTGATTCTCGCGCTGGGCGGGGGCTCGTGGCCGGAAACGGGTTCCGATGGCGCATGGGTTTCCGTGCTGGAGAAATTGGGGGTGGCGGTCGCCCCGTTGGCGCCGGCCAATTGCGGTTGGGAACTACCATGGCCACCCGCCGTGCTCGCGCAGGCGGAAGGTCAGCCGCTGAAAAACATCACGGCCCGCGCCGGCGAAACGATCGCGGTGGGGGAACTGCTCGTGACCCGCTACGGACTGGAGGGGGGCGCGATTTACCAACTCGGCCCGGCGCTGCGCGCGATGCCGGAGCCGGAGCTCGTCATTGATTTCAAACCCGACCACACCGTCGAACAGCTCGTGATGAAATTGGGCATCTGTCGGCGTAACTTTCTCGCCGAAGCCCGTTCCCGCTGGCGGTTGAACGACGCGGCGTTTGTGATCCTGGAAAATCTGCCGGGGCGCGCGCCCTTCGCTTCGGCCGAGGCACTTGCCACGACCGTGAAAGGTTGCGCGCTGCGGCTCACCGGGCCCGGACCGCTGGCGGAAGCAATCTCCTCGGCGGGCGGCGTGCGTTGGGCCGAACTGGACTCCTCGCTCATGGTGCGCTCGCTGCCGGGAATTTTTGTTGCCGGTGAAATGATTGACTGGGAAGCCCCGACCGGCGGCTACCTGATGCAGGGTTGTTTTGCGACAGGCAGCCGTGCCGCCCGCGGGGCGCTGGAGTGGCTGCGGAAGCCTCCGACCCCCGTCGCCTCCGATCCATCGCCGGGTTCAAGCCAGCCGGGCGCGGAAGCCAAGTGCTACGAATCGGGCGCGGCAAACAGTGAATGAAACCAAGGCCTTCCTATCCTCGATGCGCCGCCTGCTGCGAGGGCGGCGGCGAGTTCCACTGTCGCACAAAGCGAGGCGGACTTTTTGATTCACGACAAATCCTGACTCGCTCGCGATTCATCGGGGTTAACTGTTCGTGTCCGTAATTTCATTCCAAGTATTTCTCGTCGGTCAAAGTCCGCAAGAAAGCAACCAACGCATCCTGGTCTTCTTGACTCAGACCGATTCCGCCGTCCGGATGCTTGGCGAGATTCGGGTCGAGCGTGGCACTGCGTTTCATGCCGGTGGCGTAGTGTCCGACGACTTCCTCCAGAGATACCAAGCGTCCATCGTGCATATAGGGCGCGGTGAGCGCGACATTGCGCAGGGACGGGATTGCAAATTTTCCCTCGTCAGTGCGTTTGCCGGTGACTTTGGCACGGCCCCGGTCGGTGAACACGGCATCAAGGCCGTTGTTCGCAAAGGTCTGACTCTGGAACAGCGGTCCGCCGTGACAATGAAAACAATCCGCGCCGTATTGCTCGCGGCGCGGGTCGTATTCCGTCATGAACAGCTCGAAGCCACGTTTCTCGTCGTTGCTCAACTGCGCTTCGCCTTTCAGCGCGCGGTCGAACTTCGAGCCGAACGAGGTCAGCGTCAGCACAAACGACTCGAGGGCGAGGCCGATTTTCTCCGGCGTGATATCCGGCGAGCCGAACGCGGCGGTGAAAAGCGGGGGGTAATCATTGGCCGGGTGCGTCAGTCCCGGCGCTTCGTCGTTGCCGGTTGCAGGAGCGGGGAGTAGCGCCCTGCCCGCTCTGCCGGTCGCAGCCAACTTCGCCACGAGGTTGGTGAGCGACTCGTCCATTTCGGTGTGGTCTTGAATTGGCATCAGGGCCTGCGCGCGCAGCGACGGGGCGCGACCATCCCACAAAAAGGAATTCCGCCACGCCAGATTGAACAATGGCATCGCGTTACGCGTGCCGACCTGCCCGCGCACACCAACGCTGTAACGGCGCGGGTCGGTGAGGGCATGTTTGGAATCGTGACAGGACGCGCAGGAGAGCGATCCGTCTTTTGAGAGTGCGGTTTCGTGAAAAAGTTTTCTGCCGAGGGCGACGCGTTCTTCGATCAGTGGATTGTCACGCGGCAAATCAGGAATCGGAAAGGTGATACTTATCTGAAAACGATACGGGGTGAACTTTTCAGGCAGGTAAAGTGGCTTCAGGTTCGCGACCACAGCTGCCTCGGGAGCCATCGGGATTACGCGGTGAATTTGAAACGCCCCGGGCAAGTTGGCGGCCAGGGCGGCGGCGATCGGATCACCCGCGCGTGAGTGCGTGGAGGAGCCGTCTTTTTCGAACGACAACGGACGCGGCGCATTTAGCAGCGTGGCGATGTCGAAGTCGAGTTCGAGGCGGGTGTCATTCGTGAGATTGAGTGGAGCGGCGAGCGTGATCAGTGTGCGGTTGGTGTCGCGTGCGAAGTGGTAGGACCAGCCATCCAGCGCGCCGCTGGGGTTTCGCCACCGGCCTTCCAGCGCAAGGAAAATATAGCCGCCTTCCCAGTCCCAATGGAGGCTGTTGAGATTTGGATTCAGTGGATGATCAGCGGAGTATTGCGCGGGATCGGAGTGGTTTTGTTTTTCATCAAGGCCGATGGCGAAGCGTAGGCTCGTGTAGCTGCCGGATGGGACCGATGGAACTTGAAAGGACGAACGCCCGTGTTCCATGTCAAACCAAGCGACGTCGTTTGTCAGTTCGAGCCATGAGCCGTCGGGGCGTTGCAGCGCGAAGCCGCTTAACAAATAGCTGACACGCGTAATGGAGAATGTTTCCCCGGCAGAAGTTTCGTATCGGGGCGAGTCAGGCTGGACAGGTTCGCCAGAGAACTTGGGCGTGATGGCGATTTGCAACGTGGCGGCTGGCGCCGCCGAGGAAGCGAAAATAATCGCCGCAATCAAAAGTAGGTAGCAATGCAGGAGCGCATCAGTGGTTGTCGCTCGGTCACAGCAATACCGGATTGGCCTGGCGGGGGCGAGTTCTTTGGTTGCGGGCGTTCCACTTTGGCTCATTGCAGTGAAGATTGCAATCCGACTTCAGGAAAATTTGTTCGGCTTTGCAATCGGCGGTTTGGAATTTTCAGTTTGTGTCGTACGTCGCCAGTGCGGTGCGCGTGACGCGGAAGAACTGGTGGGTGGTGACAGGCAGACTGGTTGTGCCTTTGTTCCGTATGGCCGAAATACCGCTGGCGTTCGTCGTCCACGAAATCAGATTTCCCGTTCCTTCCACACGATAGGTGCCGCCTTCGGTGGCGCTCCACGTCAGCGTGACGATGTTGTTGCTGACGACCGGCACGGCGAGACTGAGGATGGAATTAGCCCCACCGATAAAATTGGTGGTGACGGACTCGGCCAGCGTGGTGGTGCTGCCGGTGGGGGTGCCTTGGAAGGTGCGGCCGATGTTGTAAGGGACCACCGGCGCACCGTTGGAAGTGATGCAGGTAAAGTAAGCCCAGGTACCAGTGGGAAATTCCGGCGTGACGCACCAGCGGGTATTGTGTTCGTTGAGATCGAAGTCCACACCTTGCTGATACCGCTGGCCCGTCATGGAATTCGTCAGATCGCCGAGATAGGCATTGTCTTCGAGATAGCGGCCGAGCGGATACGTGCCGTTTACCGCCGGCCCGGTCATGGCGGGTTCACCGGCCCGGGTGGCCCAGGCGGGAATAGCGGTGCGAGTCGTGGCCGTGAGGTTGTCGGTGCCATTGGCGCCGTTGCGCAACACGTAGCCGGAAATCATCCGCCGCACGCCGTTGCTCGCGTTGGTGGCGGTGGCGTACCCATAGGGGCCGTATATCGGGAAACCGTCTCGCACCCAGCCGAGTATGGGCGAGTGCTGCGTCACGGCACTCGTACTTTCGCTATACATCTTCGTCGAGGAGTTGAAATCCACATGGTCGCCCAACAGGTAACGGAGCGCAGGCGTGTTGGCGTGGTAATGATATTGGCCGTTGCCGGGCTGATGCGCAAAGGCGGGGTCGAAGGTCTGTGATTCGTTCACATAGGCGTCGCGATTCCAACTGCCCGAGCCCATGGCTTCAGTCGAGCCGTTCCAATAGAAGGCATCGCGCGAATCAAACATCGCCACGCCGTCCACGAAATACCCAATGGGCCCGCCGCCGGTCAGGTTGTGCGTACTGTTGGTTACGGGCGTGCGCGGCAAGCGATAGAACGTTTTGGAGTTTACCGGCACATTCATGAAGACGTTCGTGTGACTTGTGGTCGTATACCACGGCCCCATCGTATGTATGCCCAGGCCTGGCGTCCGGATGTAGACCCAGTTCGCCGAAGAAAAAACCTCCCGCACGCCGGCATAGACGGGCAGGCTTTGACTCAGCGCATTGCGACTCCACGTCGTGACGTCTGTGCCGTTGGTCTTGTCCGTGTCCGTCAGATAGACCCGGGCGTATTGGCCGGAATAAGTCGTCAGCCAGGAAGTGATGATTGGGTCGGCGGCGGTCGCCGCGCAGGTGGCGAGCAACAGCGCTCCGAGCGCGAAAGCACTCCGCAGGTAGTAATTGTTTATCAATTTCATGACCCCAGCCTACGCGAACGCACCTTTAGCCAACATTAAGCGAAAAATAATTGTGGCGAGGGTATTTTTCATCGACAAGTTGGTTTGCACGAGCAAAAGCCCTTTTGTAGTTCGCGCGCCAAACTATCGCGAGGCTACCGCAAGCAAGGGTGAAGATGAAAAATATTTTGAACAACGGCGAAAGGCTTTCACCGGAATGCCGGGGTGACCTGGAAACGCTGCTCATCTTAGCCGAGAACGTGCAGAAGACTTTCAACGCCAAGCCGCAAAGCGGCAATGGCGCAAGGATTCGGATAACCTTTGCCGGCCGTCGTGGGCGTTACTGTTTGGAGATCCTCAAGTTATCTTCCGCCCACGTTCCCATCTCGCGATGTTACTATGCACCTTCGCACCTTCGGGCCTTGACGTTGAATTCCGAGCGAATGGTTACAGCTTAGCGCAGTCACGGATGCTGAAGGTTGCAAGCACCCGTCCCCTGATTCCAACTTCGGCGTTCGGGTTGAAATCTAGGTTTGAGGTTTCAGCGCGTCAGGACGCGGTAGAAGTTTTGCGCGGCGGATGCGTTGGTATCCGTCAAGGTCACGCGGCTCGCGTCATTGGTGACGATAAGGGCGTTGGTCAGCGGGGCCCAGTTCAACCCGTCCAGCGCAGTCGCCCGCCAGAGACCATAGCGGTTGGTGAGATTGCGCTGCACCGTGACGATGAACTGCTCATTGCTCCGCGCCAGCCCCGTGATGACCGGAGGCGCAAGCGCGGTCTGAAAATCCCCAAGCTTCATCGTCAGCGCGTAGTAATTGGCCAATGGCACCGCGCTTAACGCGGTGTTCAAAAGATTGGTCGCTTCATATGGATCGGACAGCAGGTCATAGAATTGTTCCGTGCCGCTGTTGAACTGGATGAGCTTGAACTGCGCATTGCGCAATGTCCGGCCATCGGCACTCGTGGGGGTGCTGGTGTCGAACTTCTCGGCGTAGACGTAGCGAGCCAGTGTATTGGTGGTTTGCAATACCGCGAGCAGGCTCTGCGAATCAAGCGTGACATTTGAGGGCACGGTGCCGGTGCTATTGATGCCCGCCAGTTCGAGAATCGTGGCAAATAAATCCACGGCGTGCGCCAAGGTGTCGTTGGTGCGGCCCGGATTCACCACAGCCGGCCCGCTGATGATGAGCGGCACTTTGGTGCCACCCTCGTAAAGTGTGTCTTTGCCCCGGCCGGCCGGATAAGGTGGTTGCAGCACGTTGGCGGGAGTGCCGTTGTCGCCGAGAAAAATAATGTGGGTGTTCGTGCGGTCCACGGCAGCTAGCAGCCGGCCGATCTCCGTGTCCATCGCTTCGGTCATGGCATCAAAGTAAAGTGCCGGGCGGGCGTTGATATCGGCCGCAGTGCCAGGCAAAGTGGCATAATGCGGCGCAAGATTCGTCGGCGGTTTGTGCAAGGGGGCGTGCGGGGCGTTGAAGGCGACCCACGCCAGCCAGGGATTGGTCCCGCGCGCCACAATCCAAGCGGTCGCGTTGTTGACGATGTCGGTGGTCGCATAGTTGGGGTAGTTCATGGTGGCCGAACCATTCACCACCTTGGTCCAGTTGGTATAACTAATCACTGCCCCTTGAATAGAGCCGGAAAAATTCGTCCAACCGCCCACGCTGAGAGGCGAGTTATTCCCGGTGGCGAGGTGCCATTTGCCAAATTGGGCCAGACTGTAGCCAGGTGCCGCAATTGTGAACGCCCGCGGCAATGTGAATTCCGTGGCTGCCAGTTCAGCACTGCCCGCACCCACAAGTGCATCCCCGACGCCGGTGCGAAAGCCGTGCCGCCCGGTCAGCAAGCAGGCGCGGGTAGGTGAACAAACGGGATTGGCGTAGGCTTTGCGGAACACCACGCCCTGGCTGGCAAGGGCGGCGATGTTTGGCGTAGGCGGCAACACCGCACCCGTATTCGTGGAGTTGTAGAGGGAAGAGGCATCCGCGCCATAATCGTCGGCGATCACGAGCAGGATATTCTTCGTGGCGGCACGAACGGGCGCGACCAGCGCGACCAGCACGAGAAGCAGGAGCAATCTGCAAGGGCTCGGTCGCCGGGCGGTGTATGCTTTCGCGGTCATGGTTGATGTGAATCTAACTTAAGTTTGCGTAAGGCGCCAGGGAGGTTCGAATGACTTTGTAGGAGCGGTTCGTGGGCTGGCCGATGAAGCCAGCGAACCATGAATAAGTCTCCGCGGGGGGGCGGAGGCGATCAAGGGCATTCCGGCTAGGGCACTGATAAAATGCGGCGGACGTTGTTGCTTGAGGATCATCTTTTAAGGTTATGCGATTAGAAGATTCATGGCGCCAATTTGCTCGGAGCGGCCTTAAAAGAACGTGAAGGGGATAAGATCCGCAGCGACTGCTTCGGAAATTCAAAGCGATACGCCCTGCCCCGAAAACAACAGGCGCCGGAAGGTTGCGGCTGAACGCGCACTCTATTCCGGCGCCGTTGGCGTCACCGGTGGGCTTATTCCGACTTTGGACGCTGCGGACGATTGCTATCGCCTCCACCAGGACCACCGGGGCCGCCCGGGCGCATTGGCGGACGCATGTTTTTCAACTGTTCGAGTTGTTCCGGCGTGAGGATTTTCTCCAGCTTCGCCTTCGTCTCGGCTTCGAGGACGGCGATTTGCTTCTTTTGTTCCTCGGTCAGCTTCAGT
>JANOHH010000214.1:0-1203 GCA_031406395.1 Verrucomicrobiota bacterium
GGAAAGATTTGTGCGCATGGCGTGGCGGTGGCGTTGCATTGGATCGAGGCGCAGAAGCCAAAAAAAACTGACGATGGTAGGGCGCGTCAGTCCCTGCGCGCCGGCTCCGCAAATCAGAACGCTTCTGTGCCAGCCAGCGGCTCGCTGAGGACAGCGAGCCCTACCAAGTCTTCCCTCCAACGCGCGGCGAGCGGCGAACCGGCAGAATTATTTCTCATCCTCCCGCCAAACTTCGAGCAAGCCATCGCGCGCGGCAAAGTCATGCTGGTGTTCGAAGCCAAATGGGACGGCGGCCGTTGTCCGTTGAACGCCTTGCCCACGGGACGCCCCTTCGCCTTCTCGCCGCAGGACAACGCCATCATCGAACAGATCGAGACGTTGGCGGACGGCGAGACGCCCGCGCTCCTCCAGATGGACACGAAGGCGTTCGCTGCGTTGCTGCCAACGCTTACAGATCACGGAAACATCACGCTGGGAAAAACCAGCGCGGTCACGGTCACGCGGACGCCGCTCAAATTGCCCTTACGCGCCACGCTGGAAGCGAACGGCGAAATTGTTCTCGCGTTGGGCGGGCAGCGTAGCGGCGACGCCTCGTCGCCGTCACGTTCTGCGACGGGGGCGTCGCAGCCACCTTTCGTGATGGTTGGCGATTGGGTCTGGCAGGCGCCAACGCTGCAGCCGCTGGTTTTGCCACCAGTCGCGAAGGATGTGTTCCAAGCGCCGGTCCGCGTGCCGCGATCACAAGTGCCGCAATTTCTAAGTCAGCATTGGCCCCAGCTGCAGGCGGCCGGCGGAGTCGAAGCCACTTTCCAACTTTCAGATTTCACGCTCGAGCCGCAAGCGCCACGTTTCCTCCTGGCACTCAAAGGCGGCCTGACCCAACTCGGGGCGCTGCTGCAATGCGCGTACGGGCCACGCATCATGACGGTCGGCGTGACGGCGGCCGATGAAAGCGTGTGGCTGCCCGATCCCGAAGTGCCGACCCGCTATTCCACCCGTGACCTAAGCGCCGAACGCGTAGCGCTGGGCCGTTTGCAACGGAGCGGGTTCGCCGGGCCGGACAGTCAGGGGAAACTGCAATTGGTCGGGCAGAACGCCGTGCTGAATTTCTTCGCCCGCGAGTTTCCCCGCCTGCAACGCGAATGGACGGTCACGATGGAGGAACGTCTCGACCGCAGCACCCGGCAGAACATCGAGCGCATC
>JANOHH010000994.1:0-3289 GCA_031406395.1 Verrucomicrobiota bacterium
TTTCGATCTGCTGGCCGACTTGCAGCCGGCGTCCATCAAGGGCAACACCACGTTCACCGTTGAGCAAGCCACCGGCGCTCTGGCCGAACTGACCGCGCTCGGCGCCCGATTGGATTGCGAAGTGACCACCGCCGAGATCAAACAGGTCGCGTTGCGTTTCACCAAAGCCGGCGCGGCGCTCGGGGAGGTGCGCGTGAGCGGGCCGTTCGCCCTTGCGAAAAAGGAGGGCAAACTGAAGGCGGAAATTCTCGCGCTCGACCGTCAGGTATTAAACTTGGCTGCCGCTGGAAGCGGCATGGACTTCGGCACCACCACCATCAATTCCACCACGGACATCGAACTCACCAAAGGCGGCCAGGAGATTTCGCTCGCTGGCTTTTTGGAGGTTGTCCGTTTCCAAGTCACGCGCCTCGGGCAGACTTCGCCCACGCTCGACTTGCGTAGTGATTACAATGTTCTGGTGGATAACACCGTCCAATCCGCGTCGCTCAAGACCCTGAACTTTGTCGGCAAGCAAAACCAGAATTCGCTGCTGCAAGCCGGGCTCGACAAACCCCTGACCATCGCCTGGGGCAAAACCAGTGGCGCGGTTGGAGATGCCACACTCCATCTCGCGGTGACGGGTCTGAACCTCGCCGATTGGAAGGCATTCGCCGGCCCCGCGGCACCGGCCGGCGCGGTCAACGCAAAACTAAAGTTGGTCTCGACCTCGGGCGGCAAGCAACTCGCGATCGATCTCGACAGCCGCGTGGACAATTTCTCCGCGACCATGGGCAGCAACCAGGTCAGCCAGGTGAATATCCAACTGCAAGCCCACGCCTCGGCGGCGGACATGAAACAGTTCAAGCTCGCGGATTATCGGTTGGAAATCGCGCATCAAGGTCAGCCGGCGCTGGTAGCGTCTGGCTCCGGCACGTTCGACGCCGCAACCCAGGACGCGGATTTGCAGGTGGCGGTGCAAGCGACCTTGGGGCGTTTGCTCTCGATCCTGCCACAACCTGACGCAGCCGTCTCGGCGGGCGAACTCGACTTCAAAAGCCATGTGGTGAGCAAGGCCAATAGCCAGAACGTCACCGGCCAGTTGGGGTTGACGGATTTCACCGGGCATTTTGGCAATCTCCGCTTTAACAAGTATGGCGCCGCGCTTGGCTTCGACGTGGGCATGAAGAACAACCTCCTGGAGATTCGTAAAGCCACGGGTGAATTGCGGGAAGGCCAGAACGCCGGCGGACGATTCGAAGCCAGCGGCAAGCTTGAAACCGTCAAGAAGTCCGGTCAGATTGTCGTGAAGCTCACCGACTTCAATCCGAACGGACTGCGTCCGTTCCTCGAATCCGCGCTCGGCGACAAAAAACTGGTTTCCGTTTCGCTCAGCACCACTGCGGCCTTGAACTTGGCGGACAACGGCGACGCCGCAATCAAAACCGACCTGTCGGTCACCAATCTCGTCGTCAATGATCCGAGCGGCGCGCTGCCCGCCACGCCACTCGAAGTCCGCGTGCAACTGGACGCCACCGTGGCCAAACAAGTCACGCAAATTCGCCAGGGCCAGGTTACGCTCACCCCCACCGACCGCGCCAAGAATGAACTGAACCTGACCGGCAAAGTGGATGCCGCCAAATCCAACGCCATCACCGGCACGCTCAAGCTCGCCGCCGAATCGCTCGATGTGACGCGCTATTACGATTTGTTTGCCGGGAAACCGAAGCCTTCGACCTCGCCCACGGCAACGAAACCCGCACCCGCATCCGCGCCGGAAACCGCACCACCCGGCCCAGAGCAGGAACCTCCGGCCATGTTCCTACCTTTCCAGAATTTCACCTTTGACCTGAACATTGGCCGCTTCTATCTTCGGGAAGTCGCCATCTCGAACTTGCTGTCCACAGCGCGGATTGACGGCGGCCATGTCGTACTGAAACCGTTTTCCCTCACCCTCAATGGCGCACCGATCAGCGCCACGATGGATTTGGACCTGGGGGTCAGCGGCTACAAGTATGATGTCGGTTTTGGTGCCAACACCATCCCGCTCGTGCCCTTGGTGAACAGCTTCATGCCGGATCAGAAAGGGCAAATGGCCGGCACCACGACTGCCAATGCCCAGATCAAAGGCGCGGGCATCACCGGCGCCAGCTTGCAAAAGAATCTGACCGGCCAGTTTGATTTCGCCGCGACCAACCTGAACCTTAGCGTGGCCAACGTCCGCAACCCGCTGCTAAAATCCGTCCTCAGCGTCATCGGCAGCATTCCGGACTTGGTTAAGAATCCCACAACGACCCTGGGCAATTTGCTGGGCGGCCTCGCCGGGGGCACGGCGGCCAAGGGCAGTTGGAGCGATGCGTTGGCCAACTCGCCGATTGATTTGATCCAAGCGCGTGCCACCGTCGGCAGTGGTCGGGTGCAACTTCAACAGACCGAAGTGCGCGGCGCCGCCTTTCAAGCGAAGGCCACGGGCGAACTCAATCTCGCCCCCATCCTGACCAACTCGACGATCCAAATTCCCGTGCAAGTCGCGCTGGGCCGCGCGCAGGCGGCCAAAGCCGGACTGGTGGATGCCAACACACCCACGAACGCGGTGTATGTGAGCCTGCCTGATTTTCTGAAAATGAAAGGCACACTCGGCGCCCCCAAGGCCGACATCGACAAAATTGCGTTAGCATCCCTTGCCTTAAGAGCAGGCGGCGGCATATCGAGTCAGATCGGTGGAAAGGACGGCGATAAAATTGGCAGCGCCCTCAACTCCCTTGGCGGCCTGCTCGGCGGCAGCAAGAACGCGCCGGCCACCGGCACCCAGACCAATGTGCCCTCGACCAAAGCCACCAACGCAGCACCCGCACCGAATCTCCTTGATCTGTTCAAGAAGCCGAAGAAGTAGTGCCGCGCAAAACGCGGCTCGCGAACCTGCCGGGCAATTTCGATCCGACAACCGCGGGCGCATCCCTACGCTTGCCTCGGAGCGCGAGCGAGCCTTCGCCCTCAGCGCAGCGCCTGAGACCGCGACTCCGGAAAATTCCAACGCTTCCAATGTTGCGAAGCGCCGCGACCGGGGAACCGGTCGCGCTCCGTCGTGGCAGTGCCCGGAATCGCCCCACTTTGAAATCCCCGCTCCATTCCCCTTGGCTTTCCTTCACTTTTCCCGATACTCCCGCGCATGGATGCCGTCCTGAATTATCTCGCGCGCCACGAAGCCCGCTTCGTGGAAGAACTCTGTCACTACGTACGCTTCCGCAGCGTGTCCGCGCAACCCGAACACCGGCCCGACTTGCAGGCGTGCGCCGGCTGGCTCGTGAAA
>JANOHH010000280.1:0-1784 GCA_031406395.1 Verrucomicrobiota bacterium
GACCTGCAAAGGGTAATACGGTTCGCGGTGCGACAAATCTTCCGGCCGCAACAGGCTGTCGCAATGCGGCTGGTCGCCCAGATCCAGGAATTGTTCGAGACGTTCGCTATGGCAAACTCGGCAGGGCATAAAGTCAGGGGGTGGATTCGGGCGGGAGCGATTGGTAATAACGGATCGTTTCCGCCAGCGCTTGGCGGATGTCGGTGAATTCAAAATTGAACAGGCGTTTGATCTTGCCGGGATTGAAAACCTTTTTCGGAACGCCCGACCACTTGTCGGTGTCGTAAATGATTTTGGCCGGGTCGTAGTCAACGATTTCGCAGATCATCGCGGCATACTCGCGGATCGTATGGCCGCAACCGCTGCCGAGGTTGAGCAGGTCGTTCGGGCAATGTTCCGTGGCGAGGTGGATCAGCTTGATCGCGTCATCAATGTAGATGAGTTCGCGGATTTGATGGCCATTGCCCCAGAGCGCGACCGGTTGGCCCTGCGTTTTGCCGGCCACGATTTTCTTGATCAGGTCGAAAATGAAATGCGTATCCGCGCGATCGAACTTCGGGCCGAACAAGGTGGACGGGATCAGGTGTCGGTAGGACATCTGGTACTGGTGGTGGAGCGCCAGTTGGCCGACGTACAACATGCGCTTGGTCATCGCGTAGGTGTAGAGGTCGTGATCCGGCTCGCCGACCATGTAATTTTCCTCCTGCAAGTCCAGCTCTGGCGGATAAGCGCAACCGGTGCCCATGGCAATCAGGTCGGCCTGCGGTTGGTGTTCGCGCCAGAACCAAAGGACGTTGGTATTGATCTGCTGGTTGATGATCCACTGCTCCCCTTTATGGTAGAGACAGAAATCCCCCGCCTTGGTCCAGGCCGCGAGATGGTAAATGCGGTCGAACTTGGTTGCCTTGAATTGCAGGAGGTTTTGCTTTTCGACCAGGTTGCAGTTGCGCGAATTGATGATCGTCACCTCGGCCCCCTGCCGTTGCAGGTCCGGCACCAAATGCCGCCCGAGAAACCCCGTGCCACCGGTTACTAATATTTTCATAGCTGATAATCCGAAAGTGCAATCACCCGGCCCTCGCGGTGGGAGCGGCCCGCTGCGTCCATGACCGCGTGCTGCGAGAGCAGGTCCGCTTCAAAAGTGTTTCGCGACGCGGCGGCACCCCGAAGCTTGGTGGAAAAATCATCCGCCATCAGGCGGAACTGATCGTCGGGTTCGATTTCAATTCTTTCCGGGCCGGCCTCGGTCTCCAAGGCGATGAAGGTTTTCATCTGCGGCCCCACGGAGAAGGCGCGCTCCACTTCCACGCGACCTTGCGTCCCGGTAATGGCATACCGCGAACGGTAATGCGCACCGAAGGCCACCAGCATCTGGGCCGTGGCTCCCGATGCGAAGCGCAGCCACAGGGAGAACGTGTCGTCCACTCCCGAGCCCAGCTCCTGTCCCATCTGACAAAACACGGATACGGGGCGCCCGGGCATTTGGAGCAGCGCGGCTGCGCCCAAAGATCCGCCTGATGTGCTGAAGGCCAAGCTGGTATCGGACCTGCATTACGGCGATGCGCTATTCAATTTCTATGTCGGCGACGACTTCGAGACGCTGACCCGGCTCGGCGCCTACCAGCATTGGGGCCGCATGCCCTCACACCTGTACGACGCCGACCTGCTGGCAGGTGGCCTGTATCTCTCGCTCGGCATGCACAACGAGGCCGGTGAGCGTTTCCAGAGACTGCTGACCGCAGACGTGCCCGCGAGCGTGCGCAATCGTGCCTGGTTCTATCTCG
>JANOHH010000300.1:0-14562 GCA_031406395.1 Verrucomicrobiota bacterium
CTGGGTTGCCAAGATTTGCGACGCAAACAATCAGCGGAAGACGGCTACCTGATCCAGACGCCGCCGATGAGCATCCTATTCGGCGTGACGTGCTGCTATCTCGGGTTCGGCAGCGGCCTTTTTCATGCCTCGCTGGCCCGCTGGGGTCAGCAACTGGACGTCGCCGCGATGTACGCGCCGCTGCTGGCCGGCATCGCCATCAACCTGGGCCGCTGGATTCCGGTCGTGAAAACTCCTGGTCGTCCGGAAGGCTTTCCAACCTGGCCGATCCTGAACGGCTTGGTTCTGATCGCCAGCTTTCTGCTCTACCAATACAAATGGTCCATGAGTTCCGGGGTGGTTCTGCCCACCCTCATCCTGACCGTGGCCGCATTCGCCTTACTGGACCGATTCCGTCCACGAAACAAGCTGGTTCTGCGGTGGCTGGGCGTGTCCACGCTGGTTTTGGTGGCAGCCCGCATCTGCTGGCAATTGGACGTGGCGGGAAAGTTCAGTGGCCCGGATGCGTGGCTGCAAGGTCATGCCATCTGGCATCTGCTCACCGGCCTTTCCTTGGCCTGTATGTATCTGTACTACCGTTCCGAGGTGAACTTGAATCGTGCGGAGGCTCCATTTCTCCCAGGAAAAAATCTTCAGCGAGCGATTCCCACCCGGAGCGGAGATCAAGGAGAGGGTTGATCCTCTGATTCAAAGCGCTAACTTCCCCGCATGAAATTGCTGTGGATCAATTGCCCTCGCCTTGTGGGTTACGCGTTGTTGTTGTTCGCCTCGCTCGCGCAGTTGAATCCGGCAGCGGCGGCGACCAAGCCCGCCCGGCCCAACATTGTTTACATCCTTGCCGACGACATGGGCATCGGCGATGTGTCGCACCTGAATCCCCGCAGCGCATGGCAGACGCCCAATATGGATCGGTTGGCGCGCGAGGGCATGGTGTTCACCGATGCCCATTCCGCTTCGGGCGTCTGCACCCCCAGCCGCTATGCGCTGCTCACCGGCCGCTATTCCTGGCGCGGCCGGCTCAAGCAAAGCGTACTCCACGGCTACGACCCGGCGCTCATCGAACCCGGCCGCCTCACCGTGCCCGGGTTGCTCCGCGCGCACGGTTACGCGACCGCCATGGTCGGCAAATGGCACCTGGGGCTCGACTGGGTGCGGACCGGCTCAAAGCTCACGGACGTGGATTTCAGCCAGCCGTTTGGCGGCGGGCCGGTCGCGCACGGGTTCGATTCGTTTTACGGCATCACCGCCTCGCTGGATATGCCGGCCTACTGCTACCTCGAGAACGACCGCGTGGTTGCGTTGCCCACGGGCAAGATCGGTGACAGCCCAAAACCGCCCATGTGGCGCGCCGGTCCCATCAGCCCGGAGTTTCACCATGAGGAAGTGTTGCCGCGGCTCACGGAAAAAGCGCTCGCTTTCCTCGCCGCCCAGTCCGCCGCGCCCGCGGCCAGGCCGTTCTTCCTCTACTTTGCGCTTACGGCGCCGCATACCCCCATCTCGCCTACGCCCGAGTTCCAGGGCAAGAGCCGCAGCAATCCCTACGGCGACTTCACGTTGCAGGTGGACGCTGTGGTCGGGCAGGTGCTGGCGGCGCTCGACGCCCGCGGCCTGGCCAACAACACGCTGGTGATTTTCACCGCAGACAACGGCTGCTCGCCCGCCGCGAACCTTGAAGAGCTGCGCAAGTTTCACCACGATCCGAGTGCCGGCTATCGTGGCCACAAGGCGGACATTTACGAAGGCGGCCACCGCATCCCGTTCATCGCGCGCTGGCCCGGACAGACCCCGGCGGGCACGCGTTGCGCGCAGCTCGTCGGGCAACTGGATCTGCTAGCGACCTGTGCGGATTTGCTCGGCGCGCCGCTGCCGGCTAACGCGGGTGAGGACAGCGTGAGCATGTTGCCACTGTTGCGCGGTCAGAAGCCGAATTCGGCGTGCCGCGAGGCGCTCGTGCATGAATCCGACCAAGGGTGGCTCGCCATCCGACAGGGCAAATGGAAACTTTGCCTTTGTCCCGGCTCCGGCGGCTGGAGCTTCCCCAAACCGGGCAAGGACTGTGAGGGCCTGCCGCCCTTCCAACTGTTCGATCTCGCCGCCGATCCGGCCGAAAAAACCAACCGCGCGGCGGCACATCCCGAAATCGTCCAGCAACTCGGTCGGCTCCTGCGTTCCTACATCGAGCTGGGCCGCAGCACGCCCGGTGCTTCGCAGACGAACACGCCGTCCGGCAACTGGCCGCAGACAGCGTGGATGAAAGATTTCCCGAAATGAAACTGCAGCTTCGATTGCAGCGCTGGTCAGTTTTGCTGGGCGTGATTGCCATCAAACCGACCGACACCAAGCTGGAAGGGGACGCGCCCCAAAGTCAGTTCACCAACAGCGCGGAAGCCAATGCCCTGGTGGATCCGCCCGTCTGCGCCGGCTGGATGCTTTGACGTGGCAGGAATTCGGGGGTGGCAACGCGGCGCCAAAAACCAAATCCAGAGAACAAAAGAATCTTGAAACCTGCCGATTCAGATTTTGGGATTAGTCACCTTCACTGCTGAACTGCAGCCCGGCATTGCCGGGCCCAATGGCGGTTCCCGGCGATCGAGTTCTTCTCCCACCAGGACATTTCAGCGCTGGGCCTCACCCGTCATCGGGACAAAGCGCACCGGCAGCACGACGGTTTGCTCCAGGCGCTGACCGCGCTTGCGCAGCAGAACCAGCTTCTGTTCCCAAAGCTCCCCAATTGGAATGATCATTCGCCCGCCGTCCTTGAGTTGTTCGATCAGGGGTTGCGGCACCTTGTCGGGCGCGCAGGTGACGATGATGGCATCAAACGGTGCCGCATCCGGCCAGCCCAGGTAGCCGTCGCCCGCGCGCACCAGGACGTTGGTGTAGCCGAGTCGTTGCAGGTCGGCCCGGGCGCGTTCAGCGAGCGGTTCGACAATTTCGATGGTGTAAACCCTGGCCACGAGTTCCGCCAGCACCGCCGCCTGATAGCCGGAGCCGGTGCCGATTTCCAACACCTGATCCTTCGGCTGCGGGTCGAGCTTTTCCGTCATGAAAGCAACGATGTAGGGTTGCGAAATCGTCTGGCCGTAGCCGATGGGCAACGGGTGATCCTCGTAGGCCTGGTTGCGAACCCGTTCCGGCACGAACTCGTGGCGCGGAACGCGGCCCAACGCCGCCAAGACCCGCGCATTGGTGATGTCGCGCCCCCGCCCGATAAATTGTTCGTGAACCATGAGCTTGCGACGGGTGGTGAATTGGTTCGTGTCAGCCGCGATCGCGAAATCCGCCCGCCCGAGACTGATACCAGCGAAAATACAAACCCTGAAAAGGGTCGCTGCCAGCACGCTCTTCACCCGTTAAACCTAATCCTCGGTTGGGCTTTGTGCCACCGGCAAATCAAGGCTGGTTCGTTGAGCCACCCGGATCGGTTGGCGAAGTGCAATCAACTCCAGCGCATTCAGCCGTTACCCGGCAAGAGTGCAGTGGATGCTGCCACGAGCGCACTGCCGAAGTAGAGTTGATTGCGCTCCGGCCAACGTCCGGGTCTCCTGGTCACAAAAGGGAAAACGGGATGTGGGTCGCGCCTCACGGTTGTTTGACCACCCGGTAGAATTGTTGCGGCACGGCGCTCAGGGTTTGGTCTTCAATGGCCGCCACACTATTCGTGGCGACCAGGCAGGCCACGGTGCTGCCCGCCGACCAGGGAATGGCAAGGTCACTCTTGGCCTGGACGCAGTAAGTCCGGCCCGCGGCGGCGTTCCACGAAATCCGCACCCCGCTTCCTGTCCGCGCGAGGGTGGCGATGATGGGTTGCTCGACGCGCAGGAAGTACACGTCCTGCTCGCCGTTGAAGGTGGCCGTGTAAGCGATGCAGGCCGCGTCATCGAGCGAGATCATGCCGATGTAATCACCCATTTTGTTCTGTTGCGGGTAGCCCAACGATTGGTTGAACGGTGGACTCAACGGCCGGTTGGTTGTCCAAGTCAGGCCGCCGTCGTTCGAAGACGAGTAATAAAGTTCCGAGCGACTGTTGTCCGGGCTGTGGCGCGTGTCGTTCCAACAGGCGTCAACCCGGCCGTTGGGCGCAACCGACAAGGTCCCGAACCAATGGGCGGCGTTCCCAGTGGGCGAATCGTCGTTGATCCGCAACGGCGCGTTCCAGGTCTGGCCGCCATCGGTGCTGCGGCTGAACATGACGTTGGCGAGGTTCCCCGGGTCGTTGGTAACGGAGCACAGCACATAAACATTGCCGCGGGTGAGCCCGGCGGAGCCATCGACTGCCACCCAGGCCTGCCCTAGCAACCCGGCGGGATTGATGCCAGGCACGCCGATGACCGGCGGCCCCCCGAGATCCACGACCGTGCTGACGTCAATGGTCGGCGTAGCGAACCGATTCGTGGCGTCGCTGGAGCGGTTGATCCAGAACGGCTCGATGTCGATCGCGGTGCCAAAGTTGTAAACCTCTCCGTTCGGGCCGATGGCGATCGTGCCCCAGTACGGCCGGTGCGGTAAATCCATGGCGGGCATCCAGCTCTGGCCGTCATCGGTCGAGCGCGTGAACATCCGGCTTTGGTCATTGTAAACATTGTAGTAAGGACTCCACACTTGGTAGATGTTGCCGCGGCCCGGGCCACTCGTTGTGTCAATCGCCATCCATTCCTTGTCCCCGCCCAGGGCCGCGCCAGCCGACTGCCAGGTCGCCCCGCCGTTGGTCGAACGAAGCAGGTCGCACGCGAATGTGTTCGCATTGGTAATGCCCAGATAATAGAAAACACCGTCCGCGTCCGACGCCAGCACCGGGTCACTGCGGAAAATTCCCGGATCGAGGTTGCCCGGATACGTCCACTTCAGCCCGCCATTGGTGGTGTAAGCGACGCCGGACTGCCGAAAGTTGCTGTTCGTGGTGTCGAACTGGCGCCAGCCCACCGCCATGCGGTAGGGGTTGGTTGGGTCAATGCAGAGCGAAGGTTCATTGGCGGCATCGCCGGGGATATTCTGGCCCGCCACATCAACATTCACCTGGTAGCTGGCGGGCAGCGGGACAATCTGAGCCCGTCCTCCCGCAAGGCTACAGGCCAGGAGCAACACCACGAAGCGAAACCGTGCTCGTTCCCGAATGGTTGTGGGGAGTTTGCCGTTGACCCCCCTCCGGCGGGCCGGCGGTACGTTCCAATAGAAAGCATGATTCATCATGGTTTGTTTGAGCTTGATCGTGGATTCTGACTGCTCCGTACTTGGGCGACGCCAGCTAATTCTCCCGCGTGTAGTCGCCTTCCATCAGCGTCAACCACTGCTGCCCGTCCTGCGACATTTCCATGCGGAAAAAATAATGGGTCGCATCGCGCAGTTCCCAAGTTATCCGGCTGTGGCCCTGGCCGTCCACGCAAACCATCTGGAGCGTGTTGCCTTTGAAATCGCCCTTGAACACATTCGGGGCCACGCCCATCGAGTCCCACCAGTGCAGCACGTAGCCATTGGCGTCCGTGTCGCAGGCAAACACACCGTGGCCGCGGAAATTCACGGCCCCGTTGCGCTCCTGCTCGTAATCCTGCACGAGGATGAAGCCGTCAACGGACACCCGATTGTCGGAGCGACCCACGGCGACGCCGCCCTTGGGATCCCACGGACAAGGCGGAATGGTTTCCTGGCCGGTCCAACGACCGGCGAGGGGTGCGAGTTTGCGGTGGGCTTCGGTGGGTTTGGGCATTTCCATGGTGACAGGTCCTTTGGAGAATCGGGTTATGGGCGGTGCATCACACTGGCGCCGTGGTTTGGGTGGCTGTCTGCGTCTGGACGGGCTTGATCAGCCGGGCCATCAAAAATCCCGCCAGCAGCCAGCCGATCACCTGATCAATTGCGTCCAGCACGATAAAGCTGAACGGGTAGGCATACCAGTTCCACTGCGAGACGCCAATCGCCAGCCAGCCAAAGAGTCCAATCATCGCCACGATGGCCGCGCGGCACATCCGCGAGCCGATGGTAACCGAGAGGATGGACGCGGCAATCAACGCGCCCAGCAATGTGGAAAAAAACTCAATCACCAGCTGGCTCGCGTCCATTGGCTCCCCGCCTTTGGGCTGGAGCAGCAGCAGTCCGGACGGTCCGGCTTTGTATTTCGCGGTCCAGGCCGCCTCCTGTTCCTTGGTCATCGTTTTGGTCATGTCCATGCCGGGGAAGAAATAGAGGCCCGGCGGTGGCAGGTTGGCGCTGAGGGCTGACAGCACGGCGTCCTCCTTTTCGTTCATCATGCTCAGTCCCAAAGTGCCGGTGAACGGCATCATGTGGACGATTGCACTCCAGACAAACGCAATGACGCCGCCGAGTATTCCTGCGATCAGGGTTCTTTTCATGGGTGTTCCTGTGGTTAATGGTGGTTCGAGGTTGGATGGTTGACGGGCAATGGATCATTTCGTTTTTCGGGCGGCTCGTTTTGAAGTTGCGCCCAAAACTTTTTCGATGCGGGCAATGTAGTTCTCGACCGGGACGCGGGCGATGGCCTGGCCAACGACCTCGAGCGGAACATCCGCCAGCTGCTTGAAGCGCACGCAGCATTTGCCCATGTCGAGCTTCTTTCCCGCCGCCTGCCACGCTTTTCGGAACCAATTCTCCGTCGCCGGGTCGCCATAGACGGTCATCAAGTAAAGCGCCATGTGGTTCTTTTGCGAAGCAAGGCCGGCGAACGGCAGCGGCAGTTTCGGGTTACAATGATAGCCCGCCGGATAAATGCGATGTGGCACCACGTAGCCGATCATGCCGTAGCTCATACATTCCTCGTAACCTCTGGGGAGGTTGGTCAGAATAACCTTCCGCACCGCGCTGATCGCCCCGCGCCGGTCCTCGGGCAGGCTTTTGAGATAATCTTCAACCGTGGCAGCGGAGCTCTTCATACGGGGCTTTTGGTGGGATGAAAATGGAACGGCGCCGGGTTCGTGTCAAGCGCCTGATTGTTCGTGGCTGCGAGCCGCGCGAGCCTCATTTCTGCGCGACGGCTGATTCATTTACTGGGGGAAGGCCGGCCGCATCAGCGGTTCGGATCGGCTGGCGAAATTCGTCGCGTAGCCGCCGAGGTAATGAGGCGGATTCGAGCGGCAGTTGTTGCGGCGTCCGCCTCCTTTCGTCGTCGGCGACAAATTCAAAATTGGAATTCGGATGACCGGCTTCCGCGTTCGTTTTGAATTCCCGGATTCAAGGCAGGAATTGGCGATAGCAGCGGCTGCCCGTGGGCGGATGGACGATGAGCATCTTGGTTGTGCCGTCATCCTGAATTGTGGCGGTCACGTTGCTCCAGTTCACCGAACTGACGCGGTGGGTGTTCGGTTGTAGCAGTCAATCGCCGTTGCTTTCGCAGACGGGGGTTTTCACCAACACTCCGGGAATGAATCCCGCAGGCGCGCTGCTGCCTTGTTCGGTCAACGCACCCTTGTGATCCGACGGCGCCGCCAAAACCCGTTACTTCGTCCGGCCCAATGGCGGCGCACCGTACACCCCGGACGAGCAAATCGCGTTTACGACCAACGGCGACTGGACGTTCCCGGCGGGTGCGGTTTTCGTGAAGACGTTTGAACTGGCCACCAACGAAGCCAACCTTAATGTCAAACGCCGATTGGAAACCCGGTTGCTGGTGCGCGATACCAACGGGGCGGTCTATGGCGTGACGTACAAATGGCGCGCGGACAACAGCGAAGCGGATCTGCTCCCCGCCAGCCTGAACGAGCCGATTGTCATTAGCAAGACCACCGGAATCCGCACGCAGACCTGGTATTACCCGAGCTCGTCGGATTGCTTGGTGTGTCACACGCCGGCAGCCAATTACGTGCTCGGAGTCAATGCCCGTCAACGGAATGGGAATTTCACCTATCCGTCCACGGGGCAGACGGACAATCAATTGCGGACGCTGAACCGGATCGGGCTTTTCAATCCAACCTTTGACGAATCGGCCATCGCCTTCTATCCGCGCTTGTCCGCCCTGACGAACACCGGGGTGTCGTTGGAGGAAAGGGCGAGGTCTTACTTGGACGCCAATTGTGCCCAATGCCATCGGCCCGGTGGTTCAGGTATCACGTTCGACGGACGTTACGACACGCCATTGGCAAACCAGAATCTCATCAATGCCGTCCCGGCGAAGGGCGACCTGGGTTTCGACAATGCCCGGGCGGTGGTGTCGAAGGGTATTTTGCGTTCGGTGCTGTATGGTCGCGTGAACAGCACGGATCCGGCAATCAAGATGCCGTCGCTGGCGCGAAATCTCATCGACACCAACGCGGTTCAGTTGATGGGCGACTGGATTAACAGCCTGCCCGGCACGCCGGCGCTGGCGCCGCCCGGCATCGTTCCCAATGGTGGTTCCTTCGCCGGAAGTGTTGGCGTCACACTGCAACACCCGGATTTGTTGGCAACCATGCGTTACACGCTGGATGGCACATTGCCCGCGACCAATTCGGCGCTCTATTCCGGGCCCATCAACCTGACCAACAATATGACCGTGCGCGCCAAAGCTTTTGCGAACGGCTTTAATCCCAGTGTGGCCGCCACCGCAACCTTTATCATCAACCCGGCGCAATTTACCTCGGTAGAATTGACCAACGGCATGGTCCATCTCTTCTTCGCCGGGGCGATCGGCCAGACGTATGTGTTGCAAGCTTCGACCAACCTCATCGATTGGGTGCCGGTGGCGACCAATATTGCACCGGCGGGAATTTTTGAGATGACCGATCCCCAGGCCAATCAGTTTCAATACCGGTTCTATCGGACGATAGAGGAGTGAAAGATTCAAGCCGGCGGGATTCGGAGCCGGCACCGATTCAGACGCGGAATGAATATTGGTGCGTTTGGAAAAATAAAACGGCGAAGTGTGAAACGGATTTGGCACTGTGTGTCAGTTTTTTTGATGCGTCTTCCGATGCATTTGTGCGAGGGCAAACTTAACTGATTTGCGAACACGCTTGGATGGATCGGCTAGATGCTTATGGAGTGCGTCCAAGGAACGTGTATCTACAATCCAAGCAAGCGCGTGAGTCGCGCTTTCTCGCAACTGCCAGTCTTTCTCTTCAAATAATTTCAAGAGTGGGTTAACGGCTTCAGGATCACCGATAGTGCCAAGTGCAGCCGCAGCGCGACAACGTACTTCGCGGTTTTCGTCGCTCAGCAACTGCAGCAAAGGTTTCACAGCGCTTTTGTCTCGAAGAAATCCGAGGGTGTTGGCTGCTTCGGCTTGCACTTCGGCATGAGGGCTGAATAGCGACTGAATCAGCGGTTCAACCGATTCTTTAGAGTTAAGTAAAATAAGCGCGCTAGCTGCAAGAATTTGGTCTTGCGGCGTGCTCTCAAGAAGCATTTTCAGTACGTATGGCAGTGCTTCAGGTCCAATCGATTGAAGTTCTTCAGCGGCTTTGTGCCCTGTCGGTTGCGGGGAATCTGCAGCTCTAACTAGTCTTACAACACGAAGTTGAGTAAGCGGGTTCATGACCATCCCAGGGTCGCAGTTTCTAAAGAAACGACGATTGTTTGCCTGTCGCCGGTTTCAATCCAAGCTTTTGGTAACTCAACTCCGTAGCGACGCGGCCTTGGGAAGTGCGATTGAGGTAACCTTCCATGATGAGATACGGCTCATAAACTTCCTCAATCGTATCCGGTTCTTCGCCGACGGCCACGGCGAGGGAACCAACGCCCACGGGGCCGCCGCCAAATTTTACGATGATGGCTTCGAGGATGCGTTTGTCCATTTCATCGAGGCCGTTCTGGTCAATCTCCAGCATGGCGAGCGCCTGGTCGGCGATGTCGCCGGTGATGCGGCCATCGTGGCGGACCTGCGCGAAGTCGCGCACGCGGCGAAGCAGGTTGTTCACGATGCGCGGCGTACCACGACTGCGCCGGGCGATTTCATGGGCGCCTTTGGCGTCAATCTCCACGTTGAGCAGGCGGGCGGAGCGGACGACGATTTTTTCCAGGTCTTCCGTGACGTAATAGTCGAGCCGCTCGCGCATGCCGAAGCGCGTGAGCAACGGCGCGGTGAGCAAACCGCTGCGCGTTGTCGCGCCGATGAGCGTGAAGCGTGGGAGATTCAGCCGGACGCTCCGGGCGTTCGGGCCTTGATCAATGATGATGTCGAGTTTGAAATCCTCCATCGCAGGATACAGATACTCCTCGATGGTTTTCTGGAGGCGATGGATTTCATCAATGAACAATACATCGCCTTCCTCCAGATTGGTCAGCAGACCGGCGAGGTCGGCGGCTTTCTCGATGGTCGGCCCGCTGGTGGCCTTGAGATTTCCGCCCATCGCCTTGGCGAGGATGTTGGCGATGGTGGTTTTACCGAGGCCGGGCGGCCCGCTTAGGAGGATGTGGTCGAGCGCTTCCTTGCGTTGCTGGGCGGCAGTGACGGCGATTTCGAGGCGCTCCTTGACCTTGGGCTGGCCGGTGAAATCGGAAAACAACGACGGGCGCAACGTTATCTCGAGCGCAACGTCAGGATTGTTGAGGGTGGTAACGGGCCGTTCAGCCATCCCGCGAAGCATGGGTGAAGGTAAAATCAGCGGCAAGGGGAATGTGTAGCACGTGAAATCCAGGTGGCGGCCCGGTTCGAATTCTTACTCTTGATCATGATCTGCATCTTAATCTCCCCGTCTGAATTCAAGCGGTGTGGTGATTACAAGGAGATCAAGATTACGATCAAGAGAAAGATTAAGACCGAAACAACCTGGCGCAAACTTTCTCGCTCACGTCACCGCGGTTGGGCAACATGGTTGCAGAATGTCAGACGAACTCCCTTCCCAGCCCCCTCCGGAAGCATCGCCCCATCGCCGTCGGGTGCGCTACTCCGGCAAGAACCCGCGCCGGTTCGAGGAGAAATACAAGGAGCGCGATCCGCAACGTTTTGCCGAGACCGTCGCCAAGGTCGTCGCCGCCGGCAAAACCCCGGCGGGCACGCATCGGCCCATCATGGTGGCGGAAATTCTGGAAGTGCTCGCGCCGCAGCCGGGCGAAGTCGCGGTGGATTGCACGCTCGGTTACGGGGGCCACACGCAAGAACTGCTTCCTCGCCTTCGGCCGGGCGGCCGGTTGCTCGGTCTCGACGTCGACCCGATCGAGCTACCGAAGACCGAGGCCCGGTTGCGCGCCGCCGGGTTTGGCCCGGAAGTTTTCACCGCGCACCGCAGTAACTTCGCGGGCCTGGCGCAAGTTCTCACCGCGGCCGGCCTAGCGGGTGTGGACCTGCTCCTCGCGGATCTCGGGGTGTCTTCGATGCAGATTGACGATCCGGCGCGTGGTTTTTCCGTGAAACTCGCCGGTCCGCTCGACATGCGGATGAACCCTGCCCGGGGCCAGTCGGCGGCTGCGTTGCTGGAGCGAATCCGGCCGGAAGCATTGGCGGAATTGCTCCGGGAAAATGCCGACGAACCGCTGGCCGAAGAACTGGCGGCGGTCCTGGCCGGAAAGAAGTTTGGCACGACCACGGCGCTGGCGGACGCCATCCGCGGTGCAATGTCGCGCTTGGATCGGGAAGCGGCCAACCTCGCGATGCGCCGGGTGTTCCAAGCCTTGCGCATTGCCGTAAATGACGAGTTCTCCGCGCTCGACACCTGGCTGCGAAATCTGCCGGCCTGTCTGAACCCGGGGGGGCGCGTGGCCGTGCTGACGTTTCACTCGGGCGAGGATCGGCGGGTGAAAAAGGCGTTCGCGGCGGGACGCCGGGATGGTGCTTTCGCCGAAATCTCCGACGATGTCATCCGCCCGACAACGGCGGAGCGAAACGCGAATCCCCGTTCCACGGCGGCCAAACTGCGCTGGGCCCGACGCGCGACGGGTTGAAATTATTCGGCGGCGGAAGGGTTTAATCTTTGACCCACGACGAAACTTTTTTTAGGCTCCGGCGTTAAGTCGTTCGGATCGACCGTATAAAGCCAATGGCATTTAGCTCCGTAAAAATCTTGTTCGCCTCCGTGCTCGGGGTGATGCCGGAGCAGTATGACGAGGTGCGCAAGGCGTGGTCGGTGGCGGTGGAGAACGGCTCCGCCGAGTCGTTTCTCACGTTCCTCGGCCGCGAGTGCGGCATGGCAGAGGATGCCTTTCTGCAACGGCTCGCCGCCGGATTGAACTGGCCGTATGTGGAGCTCGGCAAGCTCGTCATCGACAACGAGGCCCGCGCAAAAATCTCCACCAAGGTCGCCTTTCAATACAATGTCCTCCCCACCTCCCTCAAGGAGGGGACGGTGCAGATCGCGGTCAGTAATCCGTTCGACACGGCGATGCTCAATGCCGTCCGGTTCGACGCTCACGGGCCCGTGCAGTTCGCACTGGCGCCCCGCGTCGAGATCGAGAAGGCGCTCAAGAAGTATTACGGCGTCGGCGCCGAGACGTTGGATGAGATGGACGAGGAAATGCCGCTCGATCTCGACCTGCCCCTGGACAAGGAGATCACCGAGGGCGATCAGGACGCCAGCGTCATCAAGTTCGTCAACCAGGTCATTTGGGAAGCGTTCAAGGAACGCGCCACGGACATTCACCTCGAACCGCAGGAGGACGAACTCCGCATCCGCTACCGCATTGACGGGATTCTGCATCAGACCCCGATGCCGCCGCAGTTGAAGCGCTTTCAGGCCGCGCTGATTTCGCGCCTCAAGGTCATGAGCGGGATGAACATTTCCGAAAAGCGCATGCCGCAGGACGGGCGCATCAACGTGCGCATCAAGGGCGAGGAAATTGACATCCGCGTTTCCACCGTGCCGACGGTTTATGGCGAGAGCGTATCGCTGCGTTTGCTGGCGCGCGGGAAAATTTTCCTAAGCCTCGACAAGCTGGGTTTCTCGCCGGTGGACGAAGCCGCCATCCGCGAACTGATCGTGAAGCCGCACGGCATCATGCTCGACACCGGCCCGACCGGTTCGGGCAAGTCCACGTCGCTCTACGCGATGATGAGCACGATCAACTCCGTCCACAAACGCATCATCACGGTGGAAGAGCCGGTGGAATACGAACTCAAAGGCATCAACCAGATCGCGGTGCGGCCGGAGATTGGGCTGACGTTCGCCGTGGGCCTGCGCCACATTCTGCGCCAGGACCCGAATGTGATCATGGTCGGGGAAATTCGCGACCTGGAAACCGCCGAGATCGCGATTCGCGCGGCGCTCACCGGGCATCTGGTGTTCAGCACCCTGCATACGAATGATGCCCCGAGTGCGTTTACGCGCTTGATTGACATGGGTATTGAGCCCTTCCTCGTGGCGTCGTCCATCGAGGCGATCATGGCGCAACGGCTGGTTCGCACGATTTGCCCGGTCTGCAAGACGGAGCAGAAGGTCGAGCGGGATTATCTGCGCAAAATTGGTTTCCCCGAGGACCAGATTGCTTCGACCCGTTTCATGAAGGGCGTGGGCTGTGAAGAGTGCCGCCAGTTGGGTTATCAGGGCCGGCTGGCCATCTACGAACTGCTGGTATTGAACGAGGAGTTGCGACCCCACATTCTGGGGCGGGCGGCCTCCTCGACGATTGCGCAGCGCGCCGTCGCGTTGGGAATGCGGACGCTGCGCGACGACGGTTGGAACAAGGTCAAGGCCGGGACCACAACCATTGAGGAAGTCCTGCGGGTGACCCAGATCGAGGAGCACCTCGACTCCTTGGGTAACAACGAGAAAACCGGGATCTGGACCAAAAGCCAGTTGACCTGATCATGACCGGGAAACGTCCATATCCAACGCTGACTGACGAAGGGGAGCTGTCCGGCGGATTACTTGTGATTCATCCTTCGTCACTCACTTGCTTCTGACCATGGCACGCCTTCATACCTGCACGGTTTTGCATACCACCCCGGAGCGTCGCCAGCTCTGGCAGTTCAGCGCCCAGGGCAATTTTCCGCTCGCCCGGGAGCAAAGTGCACCCAGCGGCGACCCATTGCCTGCGGGCTTGGCCCAGAAGAGCTGGTCCGAGATCTGGCAACCCAAGCTCAATGTCGCTTGGCTGCCGGCGGACAAAGTGTTTCTCCGCGTGGTCCAACTTCCGGCCAGCACGCCAGCCGAGACGCGTACCATGGTGGAGCTGCAGTTGGAAAAACTTTCTCCTTTTCCAGTGGCGCAGGTGGTCTGGAGTGTGTGTCCGCTGCCGACGAGTCCGAACGCCCTCGCGGGCAAATTGCAGACGATCGTCGTCGTTTTTGTCGAGCGCAAGGCGGTGGAGGAATTTCTCGGCCAGTTGGAAGGGCAGGGGTACCTTGCCGACCGGTTGGAACTCGGGGTTTTGGATCAACTGACCACGGCGGACGCCAGTGAAAATGGCGCTTGGGTTTATCCCGGCGCGTGGGGCCAGCGCCAGGCGGCGCTCGTCGCCTGGTGGTTTGATGGCACCTTGCAAAACCTTAGCTCGATCTCGCTTCCAGTGACCGGCGACGCCGCGCTTGCGCTCCAGGAACAGCTCACGCAAATGACGTGGGGCGCCGAACTTGAAGGCTGGCTAAACAAGACGCCCAACTGGACGCTCGTCGCCGACGACACGGTGGCGGCTGAATGGGGGCCGACTCTGCGCAAGGCCCTGGATGCGCCGATTCATGTGGTTGAACCGGTGAAGCCTGTTGAA
>JANOHH010000320.1:0-1231 GCA_031406395.1 Verrucomicrobiota bacterium
CCCCGGCGAACAAATTATGCTTTACCGTGCGAATAACGTTATCGACCAGTTCGGTTCGGTCATAGAGCACTTCCAGTTTCACATCCGGCGGCAGGAACTTCTGCACTTCGGCCAGTTTCGCCTTGAGCGCCCGCGTCACCACGGCGCTGTTCTCACCCATCAGCATGAAGCCCAGTCCCAGCACCGCTTCACCCCGGCCATCCGCCGTTACGGCGCCCCGGCGGATTTCGTGATCTTCCTTCACGGTCGCCACGTCGCGCACGTGAACCGGCGTTCCGTCCTGCGCCTTGATGACGATGCTGGCGATCTCCGCGATGTTCGTGGTCAAGCCGACGCCATGCACCAGCAGCGATTCGCCGCCGCGCACGATCTGTCCGCCGCCGACGTTTTGGTTGTTCGCCTGCAACGCTTCGACGAGGTCCTCAAACGTCAGCCGGTATTTGATCAGCCGGTCGGTTTCCACCACCACATGGAATTGTTTCTCGAAGCCGCCCCAAGTGTTCACTTCGGCCACGCCCGATACTTTGCGCAGTTGCGGTTTCACCACCCAGTCCTGGAGCGTGCGCAACTCCGTCGGCGTGCGATTGGTGTCGCTGGAACGAACGACATAATGAAACACCTCGCCCAAGCCGGTGGCGATGGGTCCAAGTTGCGGACGCGCCAGGCCTTCCGCCAATTCCACCGTCTGCAGCCGTTCCGAGATGAGCTGCCGTGCCTTGAAAATGTCGGTGCGGTCGTCGAAGGTCGCCACCACTTGCGACAGCCCGAACTTCGAGATTGAGCGCACGTTGCGTAGGCCTGGCAAACCGCTGATGGCCAGTTCGACCGGCAGCGTGATTTGGGCCTCGGTTTCCTGCGGGTTCAATGACGCCGCCGTGGTGTTGATTTGCACCTGCACCGGCGTGGTGTCAGGGAAGGCGTCAATTGGCAGAATGCTCAGGCTGCGGGCGCCGACGACCGCGAGCCCGGCCGCCAGAATGCAGACCAGCAGGCGGTTCTTGAGCGAAAAGGTGATGAGCGAGTTTAACATGAGGAAGAGGTGGTGGGGGCTGGAATGGCGACTGTAGCGCAGGCTGCCAGCCCGCTGGTTGAAGGAGCATCCTGCTCCGTGTTCGCTCGCAGATCCCGGCAGCTGTAAGCTGCCAGAACCAGCAGGCTGGAAGCCTGCGCTACCTGCGCTATGCTTTTTCGCGCTTGAACTTTTCCCGGCGATGCGTTCAGGTTGTGCCCA
>JANOHH010000351.1:0-2789 GCA_031406395.1 Verrucomicrobiota bacterium
CGCGGCTTGGACGGCGTTGGCGGTGATGACGGCGACGAGTCCACTTGCGCCGAAGGTGAGGCCACGTTTGGCGAAGAATTCCCGCAGGCGCTCAACGGCACGGCTCACGCGCTTTTGCGCGGCGTCGTCACTGATGCCAAGGATTGTCGCCATCTCACTCGCGGACTTGCGTTCAAAGTAGCGCAGCAACAGCGCGTCGCGGTCGGCCTCGCTCAATTCGCCGAGCGCGGTGTCAAGATGCGGGGCGATGTGTTCCCAGACGGCATCGGGTTCGGTGGAAAGCAATTCATTCATGGCGGCGGCCTCCTGTTCGCGGACGCGACGGCGGACATCGGAGCGAACCGCTTTGGCGGCGAGGTTTTGTGTGGTGCGATGCAGCCAGCCGGACAAGACGGGATGATCCGTGAGTAGCCGTGCATTTTGCGCCAGGGCCACGAACGCCCCCTGCGTCACGTCTTCGGCCAGGTGGGCATCGCAAACCATGCGCAACGCGGCGGAATAGACGAGGTCAACGTGCCGGCGCACCAATTCGGTAAACGCCGCTTCCGAGCGGCGCTCGGTGTACTCGTGCAATAATTGTAGGTCGGTCAGACGGTTCACTCATTGAATAGTACCCGCTGCCGCCCAAATCGGACAGGGAATGTAACGTCAGTCTTCTGGACGCACGCTTGAAACGCGCGTTGCCGTAGTCCGCTTCCCCACGTCGGCGGCTACAACTATCGACTAAGGCTTGGCCCGGTTCAAACTATCCAAACAAGCCCGCGTCTCTTGCTTTAATGCCTCCCGATCTGCGTCACTCAGGCCGAGGGGATCAAAACGGTAGCGATAGTGCAGGCGCAGCAATGCCCGTAGCGGCTCCTGCAACCTGGTGAGCGCCGGGTTTTCCGCCACGCGTCGCAGCCATTCGTTCAGCGGCTCGCTCGGCTTGCGCGGCACCCCACGTTCTGCGATCTGCTTTTCCAGTTGGTAAAAATCGGAGTCGAGCCCCGGCCATTGGGTGATGAAAGTCTGGTCGGTTTTCTTGGCAGCCTGCCGTCGGCGACCGCGCCGGAAAATGATTTGATAGAGCAACAGCGCCAGCCCGGGGATGACGATCCAAAGGAGATACTGCCGCAGTTTGCTTTGACCCCACTTGAATTTCGAGAACTCAAACGTGAGGCGCGACCATACATCGGACAGCCAACGGAATGGTGACCGGTTCTTCGCTTCTTCGGCAACCCACGACGCGGGCGTGGTATCAAAGTCCACCCAGGTTTGTCGGGCTTCGTTCCAAACCAGACACCACGCGTGGGCATCGCTCAATCGCACCACGTAGCCGCTGCCGGACGGTTCATGCACGGCGTAGCCGACGGCATAGCGCGCGGGAATTCCGAGTTGCCGCAACAGCAGCACCGTAGCCGTGGCGAAATATTCGCAATGACCCTTCCGGCTTTCCCGCAAGAACCGGCTCAGCGGCGTGGTGCCAGGGGCGCCGCGGTCTCGCCCCTCCCAAGTGCTATAAGTGAACTTGTCCGCAAAATATCCGGCCACCACCGGCAGCACTTGGGCCGGAGGTTTGCCGCGTAGTTGCAACTCCTGAACCACCGCGTCCAGCGCCGGCCGTTCTCCTTCCGGCACCGTGAGGTCATCATTTGTTCCGGGACGGACCGAGGGTGGCGCATCCATGGTCAAGCCGGGGCCGTAGAGCGCGTCGAAGAGCACGACCCCGGGTCCTTCCGCGACCACTGCCCCCGCGCTGTTTTTGCGCAGCACGTAAACCGGGAGATTCTCCAGGCGTCCGCTGCCGGTCGGCAGAGGCAAGAGTCCCTGCGGCGATCCATTGGTGCTGGTGTTGTCGAGGTAGCAGGCAATGTTGACGCTGGCAGGATTGGTTTTGCCAATCACCAGTGGCCACGAAGTGCTGTTTGGCGGATCTTCGGCGACGCTTTCAAAATCATCCTTCGAACTCCCCGCAAACCACCCGGGCGATCTAAAAATGCGATAACTCGCCTCGCGCAAGTATTCGGGCGGCGCGCTGCCGGGTTTGGGTTGCAGCCGGATCACGATCCGACCGGAGGTCTTGATATCCCCAATCTGGCCGATAGCCGTCCGGGTGTGCGATGGATCAACGTTACGCCGCATGAAGCGAACGAGCCATTGCGCATTTCGCCCTTGCAAATAGCCGGCGAGGCCTCCGATTCCCCGCTGGCCAGCGAAGGCCAGACTGAGGACTAGCGCGACCAAGAGGACCCACACCGGCGGTGGGACGCGGCGCGTCCGGTGCGCCCAGAGCATCCACGTCAGCAGCCCCGCCAGACCCCAGAAGAACGAATTGTTTTCCGACGCATGGAAGGTGGTCGCGAACAGCGTCGCGGCAAAATAGGGGTAGCCAATATGCACGCTGAGCTGGGCTTGGGGCGAGGCCTTGTCGGCGGGCGTGAGCTTTTTCCACCGGCGGCGGGCGATCAGCGAGATGATGGTTAGCGGGATCGCTTCCCGCGTGCTGAACGTTTGCGCAGCGATAAAAGGGAAGAAAATCATCGGCAACCACCGCATCATCGCTCCCGCCGTCCGGGCGGTCGCCGAGCTGGCTCGCGTGGTGGTGGCGGGATTCGCGTCGGAAAAGAAACCGCCGAAGCTGGACGGGCCTTCGTTGGCCGTGAACGCATACAGCGCCGACGCCAGCAGCAAAAGCGCGCAGAAAGTCCAGACGCGACCAAAGTCCTCGTCCGAGAATTCCCATCGAATCCGGATGGCGCGCGCGCTTTCCAGCGCCGCTCCCAGGATTGCGCCGACGACGAGAAACTCCG
>JANOHH010000353.1:0-5034 GCA_031406395.1 Verrucomicrobiota bacterium
CTGGGTGGCCATCGGGCCGTACAGGAACGAGACCACGTTGCCACCGATGGAAGCGTAGAGCTTGGTCAGCAGATCCTGGCCGCCGCCGTACTTGTGCCAGGCCAGCAGCATGTTGGCGTCCATGCCGAAGGCCGGGCCGGAGTTCCACAACGCCAACGCGTTCTGCTTGCCGTAGTTGTAGCCGAGCACGCCATGGCCGCCGTCGAGCGTGCCCTTCGACACCGCGTCGAGCAGGCCGAAGGCCGGCACGACCGAGCCGGCCGGCAGGACTTCGATCTTGAGCTCGCCGCCCGTCATGTCGTTGACCTTCTTGGCGAAGTCGGTGGCGTACTCGTGGAAGATGTCTTTGCTCGGCCAAGTGCTCTGGAAGCGCAGGCTGGTGACGGCCGGCGTCTGCGCGAGGGCCGGCGCGGCCAGCGCGGTGCTGCCGACGGCGGCCGCGGTGGCGGACTTGAGGAATTTGATGAGCCGTTTCACATGTTCGATACTCTTGATGGAAACAAACTTCTTCCGGCCGCTGTCCGGGGTTTTTAAACGCGCGTCCAATTCGATGCTGCCCGCCTGATAGACGGCAAACAGTGGACAACCCTCCGCCTGTATCCGCCGATCGAACATGTCGAGCACGGTTTTCTGCGACTTGAATTCCGTGGTGAAAAACAGGTTCAACTTCTTGGCACGGCGCATCTGAATGGCTTTAAAGATCATCACGGACCAGGCCATGATGGAGAAGAACATCAGAAAGACGATGATCGCTTTGGCTTCAAACGTGGCCTGATCCCAAACAAAGAGGAGTTCGGCCTGATTGGCGTTCCCCACGACAGCAAACAATGGTAGTGCGTTCATGAAAATTCTCAGGTGCTAAAACTTGGTCGTGAGGAAGCGACTGTTCGCCAAGCACCGGTTGGTACGAATACTTTCTTCGACGTATTGTTGCGCAGACTGTTCAGAAAAAGCAAAAACATTTTATTCACAAAATACGATTGTCCCTCCAAGCACTCGGTCGCCGTTGCCCGTCGCACCCTTCAGCTGGCTAGACTCAGCACCGGCTTGCCGCCCAGTGCGATCACGCGGTTCAAGAAATTCAGCCGCCCCGCAACCGGAAACACTTTCGAAATCCAACTTTACACCCTGCCACCCGCATGCCACGCTAGCGGTGTTATGTGGAAGAAAACTTTGATCCTGTTGCCGGCGCTCCTGCTGCTGGCCGGTTGTGCGACCACCATTACGAATATCTCGGCCCAGCGCCAACTGCGTAATCCCAATGGCCTTTATCCCGTCGAAGTCACGTACGACAGCCGCCAGCAAGCCTTGCGCTGGGATACGATTCAAGTTTCCATCATCGTCGGCAAGGAAACCTACCCGATGCGCCGGACCAAACTCATGAACAACCGCTGGGAAGGCCTGATCCCCGTGCCCGCCGGCGTGAAAACCGTCAGCTACCATTACAAGCTTGACTACCAGGTCACCGATTTCGGCAAGCTGAGCAAAGGCACCGCTTCCTCCAAGAGCTACCAACTGGTGATTTTGGATCAGTAGCTCAGACTCCAAGCAAGTTTGATCGCGGGCGCCGGTGACGGCGCCCGTTTGCTTTTCAACTCCGCGCGGCAGTGTAGAGCTCTACGAAATCCGCTTGGGTCACTGACCGGGGATTGAAACCCGCCGTCCACTGCCGCGCCGCTTCTTCGGCCAAAGTTGTCAGCGCGCTTTCCTCCACGCCACATTCCGCCAAAGTACGCGGCAACTGCGCCAGCGCCAAAAGGCTTTCCACCCGCTCGCACAAAGCCAGCACGGCGCGCGCATCACTTTCACTGGCCGAAACCAATCCCGCGGCGTGCGCCAGGGCCGCATACGCCACCTGCACGCCGGCCTCTTCGGCATTGAAGCGCACGACGTGCGGCAACATCAGCCCCACCGCATGGCCATGCACAATGTCAAAGTGCGCGGTGAGCGGATTGGCGGCCGCGTGCGCTGCGCCGAGCATTGAGTTCTCGATCGCCGCACCGGCATAGGCGGCGCCGAGCTGCATCCGGGCGCGCGCGTCGAGGTCGTTGGGCGTCTGCAAAACGACCGGAAACGCGGTGATGCAAAGCTTGAATGCCTCGGCGGAAAGTTTTTGTGAAACGGGCGTGCGCTTGGTGGTCACGGCCGTTTCCACGGCGTGCGCAATCGCATCAATGCCCGTGCAGGCCGTCACGCGCGGTGGCTGTGAAACGGTCAGCGCCGGATCCAGGATGGCGATCCGGGCTGCGCATTTGGGATCGAGGCACGCCATCTTCTGATGCGTCTGCTCGTCGGCGATCAGCGCGGCGGATTGCATCTCGCTGCCCGTGCCCGCCGTCGTCGGTATCGCGAGGAACGGCAGCATGGGCTTCATAGCCTTGCCGACGCCCCAGTAATCCTGCATGCGCCCGCCGTTGGTGAGAATGAAATTGCAACCCTTCGCCGTGTCCATCGAACTGCCACCGCCGAGACCGACCAGGCCGTCAACGCCCGCCGCCCGCGCCACCGCCACACAATCGTCCACACACTTGGTGGTGGGATTCTCCTTGGCGCGATCGAAGAGCGTGACCCGCAGCCCGGCGGCTTCGAGGTTCCGTTGGACGCGCCCAGCGTGGCCGGCGGCAACAATCCCGGCATCCGTCACGAGGAGGATTTTGTTTGCGCCCAGCTCCCGCGCCAGCTCCCCGACGCGCTCGACGCTGTTCACGCCCGACACCAGCTGCGTGCGGGAGGGAAAATCAAACGCCCTCAAAACTGAGGGCGACACATTGTTATCAGCTTCTGACATCGTCGTTGGACAGCACCTTACTGGAATTCATTCATCGCGAGCAAGCCGTGGGGTTGGCTTCGGGCTTAATCTTACTCTTCATCTTAATCTTACTCGTAATCGTTTTTGTGACGTGGCCCAATCTGAAGTGACGGAAAGATAAAGATTACGATCAAGAGCAAGAGTAAGAACTCAAGCGTGCCTGCCACTGCCCCTCCTCCCCGGTTCTGTTCCGATCGATTGCCCCTCAAAAATAATTCTTGACGCCACTCACCAACTGTCCTAGTGTCATATGACAGAAAACAATTATGGTCTTTCAGGTTGATTTCAAAACGGGCAAGCCGGTTTACCTCCAACTGGTGGATCAGGTGCGCTACGCGGCGGCGTCCGGCGGGTTGCGACCCGGCGAGCCGCTGCCCTCCATCCGCCCGCTTGCCGAGGAACTGCGCGTCAACCGCAACACCGTCGCGAAGGCCTATACCGAACTGGAGAGCCAGGGCGTCATCGAAACGATTCCCGGCAAGGGCTGCTTTCTCAAAGAAAACAACTCGCCGTTCACCAAGCCAGTCCGGCAGAAACTCCTGCTCAAGGAAGTGGACGAAGCCGTGGTCATGGCGCATCACCTGCAAGTGGACCGCGCGGCCTTTCTCACGCTCGTCCAGGAACGACTCGACCACTTCGAACGCAAGGTCGCCAGTCACGAGGAGAAATCATGAACATCGAAGCGCGAGTCAACGAATCCCGTAGCGGCGTCTCGGTAGAGCGCCGGCATTATTCGGAGATTTATCATCCAGCGGCGCTCTGCCGAGTCGCCGCTACGCTGAATTCTCATTGAGGTGAAACTATGAACGAAACCCCAGTCATCGAAATCAAGGACCTGACGCGGCGCTACGGCAAACAGGACGCCGTGAACGGACTCAGCCTCACGGTGCGACCCGGTCGTTGCTACGGCTTCTTCGGCCGCAACGGCGCGGGCAAGACCACCACCATCAAATGCCTGTTGAATCTGCTGCGTCCGACCAGCGGCAGCGTGCGCGTGTTTGGCCTCGATCCGCAAAAGGATGAGGTCGCCGTCAAATCCCGTATCGCCTATGTGCCGGACGTGGTGGCGTTCTATCCGTGGATGACCGTGCGCGACACGCTCGAATATCTGGCGTCCTTCCGCGCGCACTGGAATCGCGACCTCGAAGCCGATCTGTTGCGCCGTTTCGGATTGAACACCGCTCAGAAGACGACCGCCCTCTCCAAGGGCCAACGCACCCAGCTCGCGCTCATCGGCGCCATTTGTCCGGAGCCGGAGTTGCTGCTGTTGGATGAACCCACTTCGGGTTTGGATCCCATCGTGCGCCGCGAGTTCATCCAGACCGTCATCGGCGCGTATCAATCCGGCGATGCCGGGCGGCGGACGGTTTTTGTTTCGACGCATCTCATCTCCGAGTTCGAGGGCTTGATTGACGAATTTACGATCATCGAGCAGGGGCGCGAGTTGCTGACAATGGACGCCGATGCCGCACGCGATCGCTTCCGGAAAATCCGCGCCCGCTTTGCCCAGCCGCCCGCCCGACTCGACCTGCCCGGCGCATTGAGCGTGAAACAGAACGGGCGGGAAGTTGAAATTGTGGCCAACGGCAGCAGCGAAGCCCTGCTGGCGAAGCTGAAGGCGCACTCCCCGGAAGAGGTCCAGACCGAATCGTTAACTCTGGAAGAGATCTTTGTAGCATCCAACACCCTGAGCTCGACGCGATCATGAACACGTTGGTGAAAAAGGAAATCCGACTGCTGCTGCCTGCGTGGATTACAGCCATGTTGCTGGTCACGGCACCGATTCTTTTGGGCCGGCTGATCGATGAGAACGAGCCCACGGGGGTCACGAACATGCTGACCATGTTCGGCCTGGCCATCGGCTGTGTGCTGCTCGGCCTGGCTGGGATGGGAAGAGAGATTGTGTCGCGCACCTTCTCTCTCCTATTGGCCCAACCCCGTCCACGTGGGGATTTCTGGCGCGCGAAACTCAGTGTGTTGCTGGTTTCCTTGATCCCGCTGGCGCTTTTCCTGAGCCTGGTCAGCCGCCAATATGTCCCACCCGGCGATGGGTTGGGCATGGCGCTCATCTGGATCCTCACAGCGTGCGTGGCGGTGACTGATGGCCTGTGGACCACACTGCTGTTCCGCCAGATCATTGCGGCGTTCTGGATTTCGGTGTTGTTGCCGTTCGCGATTCTCGTCTGCGTGCTTACCCTGAACGATGAAGTCGCTGGCGAGAGAAC
>JANOHH010000377.1:0-2096 GCA_031406395.1 Verrucomicrobiota bacterium
CGAGGATGTCCGGTGGTAAAATGCCGTCAAGCCGGAAGCGACACCGAATTGGAAGCAGCCGACCGGAGTTGATCGACGTTTTCATCCAATGGAGTCAAGTCAGCCAGCCAGCGCCCGTTCCTTAACCCGCGGTGGGGGAGATTTGCCAGCGCGGGCTCGTGCTGCGGTTCTGAGCGGAGCGCAACCGCGTAATCAGGTGGTCGTGAGCGTCCCGAATCCGTCCGGCGGTGATTCGAGTCTTCAAAAGCACCTTGACCTTCCGGGACGATCGCCCAAGATAATTTTGGCAATATCAAATGCACGAAGTTCGAATTACCGAAGCCGCGACGCCGAATCATCCGGTTTACAATCGTTCCGCTTTGGGATTTTTTTGCCACCCGGCCAGCGGTTGCCGTTCGACCGCGTTTGCGAAATCCACGGAAAGCAGATCATTGCGGAAGCGGATGTGCGACCGGCCGCTCCTCCGGGAATTCGGCGGCGATCCCGGACGCCGGGGCGTTCGTCCTGGCGGCCACCTTAAGGTTCTAGCCGTGGTGCGGTTGAGTCGGGAGCGGGCCATTACTTTGGTACTGCGTCGTGATGTCTAGTTGAGGCAAGTATCAAAGTAGCAAACGCGTCCAGCTATTCTTGACGTTGGCTCTGGGCACAGTTTTACAATAACTTGTTGGGTCCTGACTTTCGAGTAATGTGACTAGAGTCACGGTCCCATGAGACTAGACGTGCGGCGTATCATACACTTTGCAGAGTAACTATGGAAGATCAGGAGCCCAAAGACAACCTCGTGGAATTTTCAACCAGCCAAGGGATCAGGTTGCGAGTCAGGTTGCTGAAGGTGACCCGGTTTTCAGCTGTTTTTGAGATGCATAATGCCTCCGCCGAGTTGCGGTTGTCTGAGGTGTTGCAGCATTTTGGGATCACCTTGGCTAACCGCGAAGTCTACTCCGGCAAGGCCGTGGTGTGCAGTCTCATCCATACAGGGCCGGCCGTGATTATCGGCGAAGCCACTTTGAGCGAGAGCGCTTGGAAGGACATCGGCTTCACCGCTACCAATGGCCACGTAAAAAAGTTGGGCGCGGAGTACGACGGGTTCCTGGCCGAGTGGCAGAAACTCTACAAGGTCCGGTCGGAATACAAACTCGTGCTGGCGGACATGCAAACCTATTTCACCGATCTGAGGCTATGGGTGGATCAGTTGGAACTGGGCCTGAGTTCGGTGTCGGTTGGTGATCGGCCCAAGCTGGAACAGGAATTGGCCGCCAAGTTGGGCGAATCTGCCAAGGCAACTTTTAGCGCGCTCTTTGAGAGGTTTGAAGCGGCGGCCCAAAGCGTCGAGCCGGAGTTTTTGCCCGCGCACCGCGTATTCGCCAAGCGCCAGCTTCATCCGCTGCTACTGTGTTCCCCCTTCTTTCACCGGTGTTATGTCAAGCCACTTGGATATGCGGGTGATTACGAGATGGTGAACATGATGCTGCGCAATCCGTTTGAAGGCGGCTCGTTGTTTGCCAAAACCGTCAACCGTTGGTTTCTCGACCAACCCCCGGTGGTCGCGCACCGCAATCGAATTGATTATCTTACCGGATTGTTGAGCCGGGTAGCGGTGATCGCTGCGAGCGAGGGTCGTACGGCGCGTATCATGAACCTTGGCTGCGGGCCGGCACAGGAAGTGCAGCGGTTTCTTGCCACTTCGGCGTTAAGCGCGCACACCGATTTTACACTCTTGGATTTCAACGAGGAAACCATCCGTAATACACGCGCCCTGATGAACGAAATCAAACTTAATTACGGGCGGCCCACGCCTTTCCATTTCATCAAGAAATCGGTTCATCACCTGATAAAAGAAAGCCTCAAGAACATTGACAATCCAGTCCAACCAAAGTTCGACTTAGTCTATTGTGCTGGGCTGTTCGACTATCTTTCCAACGCCTCCTGCACCCGGCTCATGGAACTTATGTATGAATGGGTAAAGCCGGGTGGCTTGCTGATAGCCACCAACGTCCATCCCTCCAATCCCTCCATCGGCTGGATGGAACACCTGGTGGATTGGCACCTTGTCTATCGTGATTCAGCTGGGATGGCGGCGCTGGTGCCCAAAGCCG
>JANOHH010000378.1:0-4060 GCA_031406395.1 Verrucomicrobiota bacterium
GCAATTACTTCCTCGACACTGCCCCCGGCGCGCTGACAGCCGCGAATCTGACGAATGTCTGGTACACGCTCCGCGCCGTGAACCAGGCGGCGTGTGACCCATTGCTTTCGCAGCACACGGCCCCCGCTTGGGGCGTGTTGCGGCAGCGCGACGGGCCGGCGGCGACCACAGGCGAGGTGGTGGGCAGTTGCGGCACACCGGTGGTGATGTTTCAAAATTTTGCCACGAACATCATCAACACCGACACGCAGACGTGGAATTTCCGGTTCAGTTGCGTGCGGCGGGATCGCGGCATCGCGTGGGTGCAGTTCGCTGTCACAAATACCATCAGCACCCGGGTGGACACCATTGGCCCGGTGTATTTCCCGCCCGACGATGACATAGCGCAATTGGATTACCCTTTGCCCGCCGGCAGCATCTTCCCTCCCACGCTGCAGGTTGGTTGTATTGTGGGCACGATTTACGATCAATTTTCGGCGGCCGCCAAATGCACCCTCACCGGGCAATTACCCCCGACGCAACAGCGTGAGGCGGTGTTCTACGCCGGGCAATTGCTTTCGACGGCCTTGAATGGCAATGACCCTTTGCTGACGGTGGCCAACGGTGGGCAGACTTTCTGTTACAATCCTTTCAGCGTAGTGCCCGATGCGAGCGGCATGGTGGCCTTGAAATTTGACCTCCAGGCCGGAACGGTCCTGCTGATTCAGGCGCTGACCAGCAATGTGTGGACTGAAGTGGAGGTCGTCTCCCCGGATATCAATAATGTTTATTGGATCTCCTACCCCGGCTGTTTGGTCGGCCCCGTCCCGACCTTCCGTGGCTGCAAGGTGACGCTGCCTCTGGATTCGGGTTGTGATCAACACGTCGCGCGAGCCGCGGACAATGGTCCGATCGCTCCGTTGCGGGTGCGCTTCCGGCTCACGCCGCGCACGCGCGAATATCGGGTCTATCGTCGTGCGGGCGACGGGCCGCTGACACTCTTCGCGCAAGGCGCGGCGCTTTACGACCCGGCGAACACGAACAAGCTCATTGAAACGACTGATGGCGCAATGCCGCCGAGTGCTACGCGCCTTTGCTACTTTGTGCAACTGCTCGACAACCAGGGCAACGGCAGCCCGCTGGCATTTGTCGGCTGCAAGGAGGTCAAGCCGGAAACGTTGCCCCGACCGGTCCTGGGCGAACCGCAACCCGTCGGCGCGGTCAACAATCCACAGGTGATGCTGAATTGGTTTTGCCCGACTTCCGGCATCGCGCGGTTTCAATTCAAAATCAGCCGTGTGTCTCCGCCTTCCCCTTCCCCAACGAGCGGCTTTGCCAGCCTGAATACGACCCATTACCTTCCGTACAATCCCCAGGCGAGCTACCTCGGACTGGTCAAGCGCAAGTCGAAGTTGTCCACGCTCGGCGAGGCTCACATGACCACGCCAATTGGTCCAAGCTTCGGACCGGGACCGCAATTCACCCTCAACGCCAGCGTGGAGCCGAACGTGGTTTACGATATTTGCGTCGCGGCTGTTGATGATCAAGGCCACATCGGTCCGAACTCGGAAATCTGGCAGTTCAAATGGACGCCTCCGATCGTGCTCGCCACGGTGCCGTGGCCCGCACGACCGCCGCCGCCGGTGCGGGTCTTTGCCGTGGACGGCCCGGGGGTCACTGCGGCGCTCCTGCAGGATGCCAACTACCAACTGGACCCGCGTTACCCGGTGGGCATTCGCATCGGCCAGATGAATCAAGATACTGATCAAATTGGAATCACTTTCAATGTTCGGAGCCCGGAATTTGCGAGCTACAATGTTTACCAATCTTCCATAAATCCTGATCCTAACACGCAAGTTTTTCACCGCAAACCGGGCGGGGAAAGCTTGCTTCCAATCATCGTATACCGACAACAGGTGACGAATGCGCTTTTCCCAAAAGTCTCGGGCGATCTGATACAGGTCTCTCCCCTCATCGAACGCGTTCCCTGGGTGTTGCTCAGCGTAATCCAGGATTTTCGCACGGTGGTGATTCCCGACCGTCTATTCGCAATCGGTTACGATGTCACCACGGAGAATTACTTCTATCCGCTCTGGCTGCGTGACCAGCAACCCGTGGTGCGCGGCGCCAAATACCGCTATTTCGTCATGCGCTTCAACGACCAGCGGGAAATCCAGGAAATCATCTCAGCCGGTGACGTGGAACTACCATTGAACTGAATGAAAGCTCCAAGCTCCTTCACTCAAGTTTCAGCGCAGCCCCCAGCCCCAATCACTTTCGGTGCGACGCGACGCCGGATACTGAGGGCTTCGAATCTGATGTTGCTGTGGTGCGTGGTGCTTGGAGGTTGGGCCTTCAGCGCGCACGCCGCGTTCGTTTATCAAACCGACAGCGAGATCCTCACGTCCGGCGATTTTGATGGCGACGGGCGGGCGGACGCGCTGGTGCTGGATAAACTCACCGGCAACGTTTGCGTCGGCTACCAAATCTCCAATGGCGCGCTCGTTTGGTCGGCACCCCGTGCCACCGGAGCGGATGGGGCCAGTGCCTTGGCTGTCGGTCGTTTCGCCGAAACGAACCGCGAGTCCATTGCGGTCACGGCGGCGGACCTGAACCAGATCCGGGTTGTGAATCTGTCCAATCCATCCAATTCACCCGCGCCAACCATCATCAATCCCACCCACGCCGGCACGAGCCTCTTAGTCGGTTTGGACGCGCCCTACGGTGTGTCGGCGAGCCGAAGCTGGCTGACCGCCGGCGCCCACGATCCCGGGATCACGCTGCTCGACTTGCTAGCCTTCGCGGCGGACGAAACCGCGGCTTTCCAAGATCAGATCGTGGCGGAAGCATATCTGAGCCGTGGCAATCCACTCGAGCTTGAAGCCAGTAATACGACCGTCGTTGCGGGCATGTTGCGAGGCAGCAATGACACCTTTGCGGCGTATTCTTATGCCACACAGACCAACGTGCTATACCGCGTTGATTTGGCGGCCGGCACGGAATACACCCCGGGACATTTCCAGTGGAGTCGTGACACCAATGCCGCTTCCGTGATGCTTTTCTACGTGCCGGGGCGATCGAACCTCATCGTCCAGCGGATCATCACGAGCGGGAACGGCTATGCGTTCGGCACGCCCATGATCTCAACGTTTACCTCCGCCATCAACCGGGTCTATTTTGTGGATGAAGGCACCAACGGAATGGCGGTGATTCATTTCGGTGATGGCGTGATGGGACTACGTCCGGCGGGCACCAACGACGAGTTGCAGGTGAGCTACAGCTTTGGATCCGGAGCGGCGGGCAACGTGGTCAGCGGCATTGTCCCGCTGGGGTCCGGTAAATTTGCCCTGCTTTCATCGTCGTCGAATTCAGTCGCCTCCACTTACTCCCAAGTTTTTACCCAGGAGGGCACCAACTACACTCAGACCAGCAGCGGTGGCTTGCCAGCGGTTACGACGGTCACGACGCGTGGCAACGTGTGGCTTTTCCAGAGTGAACCATTTCTCACCACGGCGGCCTCGCTCGTGGGAACCTTGAGCGCCCCGGCCTGGAGCAGCACGATCAGCGGTCTGCCGGGAACGCTGGCGGTGCGGGTTGAAAGCGACGGCGGCACCACCACCGGCCTGAACAATCCGGCCACCACCAATTTCGGGGCGCCGCCCGCAGGCACCGCTTATGTGCTTCCGAATCAATATCGCGACGACATTTCATTTTTCAGCTACGGTCCAGCCCGCGCGCCCGAGCCGTCCGTCGTTACGATTTCGCCGCCACCCGGGACTTATGGCGGACCGATTCAGATTTCGTTTAGCAGTCAGAGCGCCACGGATGCCGTGCATTATCGGGCAAACCCGGACGGCGCATGGCAGCTCTACGCCGTGCCGTTCAGGCTGACCAACGACGCCACCGTTGAATACTACGGAGAAACTTCGGGAGGTGTGCGCGCCCGGACGCAACTGGCCAGTTATGCTTTGGGCAACATCGCCGTGCCGGCCGAGCCGCTCGTCACGGTGCCCGGCAGCGATACGAATCCACCTCCAGTTGTGAACCCGAATGTGCCGCATATTTCCGCCGGCGGCACCGT
>JANOHH010000414.1:0-1298 GCA_031406395.1 Verrucomicrobiota bacterium
CCTCGTTGCCTCATTTGAAAATTCTAATTGTCGCCAGCCAGGCGGCGGCAGATTGCCAATCCGCGATACAGCAGACTGCCAGTCTGCGCTACGGTTCAGCGGCACTCGGCCCACGTTTCTTTTCCCTTGTGCAACCCGCCAGCCTTTGCCGAGATATACGGCGATGAATTCATCCCGAACCCGACTCTCAGCCGCTGTCCTCTTTTGGATGACCAACCTATGTCTACTCACCCATGCCCAGGCCGCGACCGACCTCGACCTGACCAAAGTGACCGTAGTCGTCCGGTCGGGCGCGCTTGCTCCCGCCGAACAGACTGCGGCGCGCGTCTTGGTGGAAGAAGTAAAAAAGCGCACGGGCCTTAAGTGGCCAATCACCACTGCCTGGCCCAAGGGTGGGGTCATCATTGCGATCTCGTCGGGCGAACGCGACGTCGGTTGGCCCCAATCCTTGCCAGGACATCTCGGCAAGGATTCCCCAGCGCTGCGTCCGGAAGGTTTTCGGCTCGTTGTCGATGGCACTGGGACGCGTAGTGCAACGGTCTGGATTACTGGCGCGGATTCGCGCGGCGCATTGTTCGGGGTTGGTCAATTGTTGCGATCACTGAATTGGGCTGAAGGTTCCGCCCGCATTCCGGCTAACCTTGACATCGCCACGGCACCGGCTCTGCCCATTCGCGGCCATCAACTTGGCTACCGGCACACGGCCAACAGTTACGACGGATGGAACGAAAAGCAATTTGAGCAATACATCCGCGAGCTGGCCTTGTTCGGGGCGAACAGCATCGAGGGCATTCCCTTTCAGGACGATCGAAAGAGTCCGCACATGCCGGTGTCGCGCGCGGTGATGAACCGCAAGTTCAGCGAAATCTGCGCCCGCTACGAAATGGACTACTGGATTTGGTCGCCGGCGGATTTCGACCTCAAGGATACCGCGAAGCGGGCAGAACATCTGGCCAAACACGAAGCCCTCTTTCGCGAATGCCCCCGCCTCGACGCCATTTTCTTTCCGGGCGGCGATCCCGGCGACAATGCGCCCGAGCTGGTGATGGCGTATCTGGAGGACCTAGCCCGGCTGCTGGCGAAGCATCATCCGCGCGCAAAAGTCTGGCTCTCGATGCAGGGCTTCGAGAAGCCGCAGGTGGATTTCGTCCACGACTGGATCAACGAAAAAATGCCCGACTGGCTCGGCGGCCTGGTCGCAGGCCCGAGCAGCCCGCCTATTCCTGAAACTCGCGCGCGCTTGCCACAACGGTACGGTCTGCGCGATTACCCGGACATCACGCACACCGTGCGCTGCC
>JANOHH010000426.1:0-1119 GCA_031406395.1 Verrucomicrobiota bacterium
GGCCTGGGGCTGGCCACCGTTTACGGCATCGCGAAACAGCATCAGGGCTGGGTCGAGGTAACCAGCGAAGTCGGCCACGGCACCACCTTTCGAGTTTACTTTCCGGCGCTTAACACGGTCCTCGTCGATACGGACTACCACACTGAATCGCTCAAGATCGCGCGGGGCGGGCGGGAGACCATCCTGCTCGTGGAAGACGAGCCGCTGCTCCGCGAACTCGTGGCCAAAGTGCTCAAGGAATATGATTATCGCGTCCTGGAAGCTGAAACTGGCGTGGAAGCCCTAAAAGTCTGGGAGGCCAACCAGGGGAAAGTGGACTTGCTGCTGACCGATATGGTCATGCCCGGCGGCATCGGTGGCGCGGAACTCGCCCTGCAACTTCGCCAACGGAAGTCCGACCTCCGGGTCATCTACAGCAGCGGCTATAGCACCGAAGTCGGCGGAAAGAGCTTGAGCGAAAACGATCCCACGTTCCTGGCCAAGCCGTATCGTCCGCCGCAACTGGCGCAACGTGTTCGCAAGAGCCTGGACAACCCGCCGTTGCCTATTTTAGAACTCGCGACCGCTTGAAACTGGATGGGCGGAGGCAGCTTTGGCGCAAAAAATCAACGTTCGTTCGCCGGCCCACCATTTGCCTCGTCCGTTTCGCTTTCCTTCTCGCTGGTCGGAATAATAATCTTCCGCCCTATCCTTAACCGGGCGGGGTCCAAATCCGGATTGGCTTCCAAAATCTCCTTCGGCGTCAACGGCTGGCCCAGCTCGCTAGCGGCGTTGGCAATGGTCAAAATCGAATCGCCTTTGTGGATGGTATAGAATTTTCCGGGCATCGGATGCTTCGCTGGCGCGGTTTCGCCATTTTGCGCCTCGGGCAACGTATTGGGCGACGGCTCCTTCGATTCCTCGGTCGAATTGGGCGACTCAATTTCTATCGGGCGCGGCTGGTAAGGCTTCGGATTCCCGTCAGCGTCCAAGACCGGGAACCAACGCATCCGATCCGCCTGCGCCCCGATGGCCGTCTGGCGACAACGCCGCACGAGTGCCTTGTAAAACATGTCCGCTGTCTTCGGATCGTTTAGCTTCAGCCACGTCCCCGCCGTGCAGAGTACGCGCGCCGTTTCA
>JANOHH010000509.1:0-5158 GCA_031406395.1 Verrucomicrobiota bacterium
GGCCTGGCAATCGCGGCCTCAACCCCCCGCCAGCCGCTCCAATCGTTGCAAGGAAAAGACGTCGCCCCCGCGCAGGAAGAAGCGCGTGATCTGCTCGCGCAACTGCCGGTAAAGCGCGGGGTCGGTTTGTGCCAGTTGGACCGGCACGTCGCGGCGGGCAAAACGCACGAGCGCGGCGAGTTCCGCCCACCGTTTTTGTTGGAGATAAACATCCACCTGGGCCGGGTCGGCCAGCAGGGTGCGGGCGGTCAATTCTTCTTCGCGGGCATTCATCTTCAGGTTTCCAGCACGTCCAGAAAGACGAGGTTTTCGGTGGCGCGTTCGCGGGCTTGGGAATTAAATTCTGCAATGATGCCGCGTACCCGTTGCAAATCCGGGCGATGGCGGCTCAACAAAAAGCGGATGTCGCCCAAATCCTTCGGTTCGGCGCGAATGAGTTTGGCGGCGATGAGGTTTTCCACCGGCGGACGGCAAAGCTGCAGCCGGCCCATGCGCTCGATCAGAACGGGTTCAAAGGTTCCGAGTTGCGTCAGGCCCGGCTCGATGAGTTGCAGATACGGACGGTCGGGTTCGAGCGTCTGTTTGGGATCGAAGAGCAGGCCGACTTTTTCCGCTGCCGTCTTGAGCTCAAGGCGGTCGTAGTCGCTCGCCGGCTTCCAGATATCGAGGTCGGCGGAAATACGTCCGTCCATGCCGCCAAACAAACAGGCGGCCGAACCAATGAGACAAAGCCGAAGCGGGGCACCTTCTTTGCCGAGAGCTTGGGCGAGATCAGTCAACACCGCCGTCCAAGCTTCGCCGTCGAGTTGTAGTTTCAAGGACATTCAGTAAACGTCCGCATCCTATCCAAAATTGGCCAGTGAATCAAACCTACAGAATAAAGTTGCGCGCGGCAGCTCACCCAAACAAATCCAGCTGGGGCGGCGGGGCGGGGCGCTTGAGCTGGTCGCGCTCCGGTGGCCCGCGCGGTTGGGATAATGCGTGAGTGTCAGAAGTCGCGATAGACTTCGGAACGATGCTGGATGCGATAAATACGGACCAGTTTTTGGGATGGATAAACCCAGTAGAGAATCCGCCAGTCCCCAATTCGCAACTTGCACAAACCGGCCAAATCTTCCGGCATCCCCACCAGCCGCCGATGCACCATCGCCTCGGCGTTCTCCGCAAGCCATTGAATCCGACGTTCGACGCTCGCGCCGATGACGGCATCAAGCTCGGCCAGTTGCGCGTCAGCCCGTTCGCCTATTTCGACTCGGAAGGAGGACATGGCAAATGACGTGGACGCCAAGGTTGGAATTCACCGGCAACGTCTTCCCGTCGGGCATCGCGCAACTCCATAACGATCTTTGGATTGTTGGCGGTAAGCCAGTCCTGCAATTCGTCCAGCGTTTCCACACTGTCCAGCACAGGCCTTGGAATGACGACATTTTGTTCTGCCATGGCTCAATCCTAAACGGCTTCCGGCGCAAAAGCCAGTCCAGGTTTTGCTTCATCCAAACAAATCCAACTGCGGCGGCGGGGCGAGTTGTTTGAGCTGGTCGCGCTCCGGTTGGCGGCGCGGCAAACCGTACGCCTCACCGGATGACTTAAGGTTACACGGTCCAATAAAAGGCCGCGCCTCACGGCGAGTGGAGGCGGTAGAAGCGGTTGGTCACGCCCTCGGCAACGGCCTGCTGCACGGTGTTCGTTAGGCCGTTGGTGGAAACCAACTCGCTCACATCGTTCCAGGACGTTGGCGTGTCGAGCGTCGTCGCCTGCTGGAGAATCCAGCCCGGCTCGGCGGTGATCCAGCTCACGAAATAGTTCGTGTCTGCGCGAGTTAGGTAGAGCCTGGGGAAACCCGGCTGCAACACCGCCCGGGCGACATAGCCGCAAACCTTGTTGCCCGCGATGGTGAACATCCCGCCCGCGGCGAGATCCGTGTCCGTGGCAGCCAACGCATAGACCAACCTGTCCATGCCCGAACCCAAGGCCGACCAGGCACTCCCATCCCACCGGGCAATCCGGCTGGCCGCGCCACCGCCGGCGGCAAAGAAATTGCCCCCGACGTAGAGGTTGGTGCCGGAAACCGCCAGGGCGTTGACCGTATCACTGACACCCGTGCCAAGCGCGTTCCAGTTGCTCCCGTTCCAGCGGGCGATGCGGTTGACGGTCGTGCCGCCGGCGGTCGTGAATAAACCGCCCGCGTAGAGGTTCGTGCCGGACACGGCCAAGGCATTCACACTGTTGTTCATGCCGGTCCCCAGCGCCGACCAACCAATGCCGTCCCACCGGGCGATGCGATTGGCGGTACCGCTGCCCGCCAGGGTGAAGTTGCCCCCCGCATACACATTCGAACCGGACACCGCCAAAGCAAGCACCGCGTTGTTACTGATCCCGGCACCCAAGGCTTCCCAACTGATGCCATTCCATTTGGCGATGCGCGGGACAGAAACGCCACCCGCTGAGACAAAGACTCCGCCCGCATAGAGGTTCGATCCGGATACGGCCAGCGCATTCACCGCCCCGGCGATCCCGGCTCCCAATGGCAGCCAACTGTTCCCGTCCCACCGGGCGATTGCCGTCGTGGAGATGCCTCCAGCGTCCGTGAACTGCCCCCCCGCATACAGATCCGTTCCGGTTACGGCCAAGGCGAACACTTGGTTGTTCAGGCCGAGACCCAGCGCAGACCCAGCGCAGACCAACCGGCGCCATCCCATTTGGCGACGCGGCGGGCTGCGATGCCACCGATGCTCGTAAACGTGCCGCCCACGTAGATGTTCGGACCGGAAATCGCCACCGCTCGAACAAAGGAATTGATTCCCGAACCAATCGCCGACCAGTTGTTCCCGTCCCATTTGGCAAATTGGCTGGCGTTGAGAGTGCCAACGTTGGCGAACCCCCCTCCTGCGTACAAATCCGTTCCCACCATCGCCAGGGCATACACGTCGTCGAAGCCGAGTACGTCGCCGCCAACTCCCTGCGCCAACGCCGACCAGTTGGTGCCGTCCCACCGGGCGATGCGCTTGGCGGTCATGCCGCCCGCATTGGTGAACGCACCACCCACATAGAGTTGAGCACCCACCACCGTCAGCGCGTAAACATCACCGGACAATCCGCTCCCCACTGCGGACCAACTGCTCCCATTCCACCGGGCCACCCGATTCACGGTCAGCGACCCGGCCTTCAAAAATGTTCCGCCGACGTACAGGTCCGACCCCGACGCCGCCAAGGCCCGGACTGTGCCGAGGACACCCGGGCCCAAGGCCGACCAATTCGTCCCGTCCCACTTGGCGATGCTGTTGGCCGTGACGCCGGAAATCGAAAACAAACCACCCGCGAAGAGGTCGGGACCCAAGGCCGTCAGGGCATGGACGGTGCCGCTCACTCCGGGACCCATCGCCGACCAAATGCTCCCGTTCCACTGGGCAATTTTGCCGGCGACACCGCCGATGGAGGTGAAATCGCCACCGGCGTAAACGTTGGTACCGATCACCGCCAGCGCCCGCACACTACCACCAACGACGCCCGACCCCAGAGCCGACCAGTTGGTCCCATTCCACCGGGCGATGCGATCAACCTGAATGCCCCCGGCCAGCCCGAAGTTTCCGCCCGCGTAAAGGTCCGGTCCCGAAACTGCCAGCGAAGAAACCTGAGGTGATTGCAGCCCGGAACCCAGGGCCGACCAGTGCGATCCATCCCATTTGGCGACCCCGCTCGCCACCGTTTCTCCCACCACCGAAAAGTTGCCGCCGATGTAAAGGTTGCCCGTGCCATCCACCACGGCAGCCAGAACCGCGGAATCCGTCCCCGGCACGCCGCCCAAGCTGACCCAGTTCTCGTCGCTGAAGGTCGGATCGATGCGCACCGGATACACCGCCTCTGCGTCGTTCACGAGCACGGCCAGCGCGGGCGAACGGAGGTCAAGCTGCGTACCGTCCGGCTCCACTTGCAGTCGGGCCGGTAAGTTTCGGCCGGCGGCATCGGTTACCCGCAGGCGGCTGTATGCGATTTTCCGCCCCGACCCCGCCAACACCAACCGCACCCCAAACGAAGCAGATTCCAAGCGCGCCCCGCTGACCGCGAGATGAACCACCAGTTCTCCCTCCCCGACCGGGCGGTCCAACACGATGAAGTCCTGCCGCACCCCGTCCACACTCACCGAGTATTCCTCCACGAGACCGGGCCGGACAAACCGTACCGTCCGGCCTTCGAGGACCACATTTCCCGCCCCGGAAACGGGCACGCCCCGGCCGGCCTCCCGACCCATCGCCGCGGCCACCACCCGGAAGCGTTCGGACGGCGACTGAGCGACGCTGGAAACAAGCCGCAAGCCGTCGGCCGTCGCCTCACCCTCAAGCTTTTGAAAGACGCAGCAGAGTCGCGCGCCGCTGGCAGTCGGAACCACCGTCAGACCATCACCCACATAACCGGCACCGGCCTTCGCGCCCAGATCGCCCCACGAGATTGGCTCAGCGCCCTTCGCGCCCGCGTAACCGAAAACCAGACCAGCCAGAACGATCCAAAGCTGACAGGAATTTGCTCTGGACGTTACGCCGTTCAAAGAGCATTGCTTTTGCTTGGGGTTCATCAGCCGTGATTTTGCGCCTCTCTGGGCGGTTGGCAAGCAATTGATAGGAATTTTCTTTCCCCCTGAACCAACGTTGTCCCGAGGCTTGAACTGGCCCGGAAAGGTCCGCGGTGCGGCCTCGTCATTTCCTGTGTGATGTCCCCAGCCACCCGGCCGCGACATTTCCGGCAGCGGGGCGGGTTACTTGAGTTTGTCGCGCTCCGGTGGCCCGCGCGGTTGGCGCACGTTGCCGGCGACCTGAAGGAAAAAGTTTTTGACTCGCCAGATGCTTTGAACAGCCCTGCGCAGTCTGGTTGAAGCGCGGGCCATTTCGCACCGCGTTAAAGATGATTGAATTCTTGAACCCAAGGGGGCAATCTGGGCCAACGCGTAACCCGCAACGAAAGGAACTCACATGAATGAACCTCAACCGCCACCCATACCAACTGCGCCGGCCAAAAAATCCGGCCTGCCCACCTGGGCCATCGTGTTGATCGTTCTTGGCATCGCGGGTGTGGTTGGAATTGTGGTGATCGGCATGTTGGCAGCCATCGCCATCCCGAACTTCGTCAAAGCGCGCAACACGGCGCAGATGAACGCGTGCTTGAA
>JANOHH010000530.1:0-1593 GCA_031406395.1 Verrucomicrobiota bacterium
AGTCCCTGCCGCGTTGCTGGCGCTTGGCAAGGCCGGGTTTCAACTGGTGGTCGTCAGCAACCAGCCGGTGGTGGCGCGTGGCTTGGCGAGCGAGGCGGACGTCCGCACCGTGAATGCCCACATGGGGTCGCTTTTGCAAAGCGCTGGCGCACCGCTCCTGGCTGGGGTTTACTTCTGCCCGCATCATCCGAACGCCACGTTGCCGGCGTATCGCACGGACTGCGCTTGCCGCAAACCCAAGCCTGGCTTGTTCCAGCGCGCGGCGGCGGAATTGGCTATTGATCTGGGCGCGAGCTTTGCCGTGGGCGACCGGATCACCGACATCATCGCCGGGGCGAGAGCGGGTTGCCGCACGGTGCTGGTGCAAACTGGCAAGCATCTGGAGCCACCCATCGAAACCAGCGAAGCGCTGGACCTGACTATTCAGCCCGATCACACTTGTGCGGATTTGGGGGCGGCGGTGGAATGGATTCTAAAACAATGCAAAATGCAAAATGAAAAATTAAAAATGAATGAGCAGCAGTGGCGGACGACTTGAGAGGCCAATGCAAAATGAAAAATAGTGGAACAAGCGGGCAGCCGCCTGCGGTGTTGGAGCGCTGACCACCTCGAGCTGAACAGAAACCCGATGCAAAATTCAAAATGTAAAATGAAGAATGGGGGAATTACGGCTTGGTTGCGGCGCGCGGACCGCCGAGTTCGCGATTCTCGGCGACAGAATTTTTCATTTTTCATTTTTCATTTTTCATTTGTCTTATGAAGGCCATGGTTCTATGCGCCGGTCTGGGAACGCGGCTGGGTGAATTGACGCGCGAGATTCCCAAACCCATGCTCGCCATCGCGGGCCAGCCCTTGTTGGCGTATTTGCTCGGCCACCTGCGGCGGCACGGCTTCCATCAGATCGCCCTCAACCTGCATTTCAAACCGGAGATGATCCGGGATCATTTCGGCGATGGCGTTCGCGAGCAGTTGGAACTGACTTACTCGTACGAGCCAAACTTGCTGGGCACGGCGGGCGGCGTGAAAAACATGGAGGCTTTCTTTCGAAACGAAACCGCATTTCTGGTGCACTACGGCGACATTCTCACGGACCAGGATTTTACCGCCATGCTGGCGTTTCACCGCGAACGCCGCGCCCTGGCCACTTTGCTGGTGCATCAAAGGCTTAAGTCCAACAGTATTGTGAACCTGGATGACACCGGCCGCATCACGGCGTTTCTCGAACGCCCTGACGAAAAAGCGCGCACCGGTCAGTCGTCGCGTTGGGTTAATTCGGGCGTTTGCATCTGCGCGCCCGAAGTGTTGGCTGCGATTCCCGCTGGCGTCCCGTGCGACTTGCCGCGCGACATTTTCCCCATGCTGATCGCGTCGGGTCGAGTTTATGGCTTTGGGCTGACCGGTTACCGTTGCGCGATTGATTCGCCGGAACGGCTGGCGGAAGCCCGCGCCGCGCAGGCTGAAGGGCGTTGTCACGCCGCGCCCATCCCGAACCAAGCCATCACTGACTGATGAAAGGGCAGGAGGCAATCCACGCGTGCGGAGTGATCCTCCCTCTCCCCTTCGGCAGGGGAGAGGGTAGGGTGAGGGGTTTTG
>JANOHH010001030.1:0-4838 GCA_031406395.1 Verrucomicrobiota bacterium
GGTTAGCGAGACCGGAGCCGGGGATCGGTCTGGATCTTGGTCGTGCTCTTGCTCTTGATCTTCGCTGAGCTTTTCCCATGGGAGCAAGAGCAAGAGCAGGAGCAGGAGCAGGAGCAAGAGCAAGAGCAAGAGCACAACCAAGAGCAAGAATGGGAACGCAGCGCTTCATTCAACGGCAGCGGGGTCGTGCCCGCCTTTGCCGATCGGCAATGCTCTCTCCCAACCTTATCGCGTCCCGCGAATATTTTTTGACGCCGAGGAAGGCAAGGTTGGTGCCGAGGAACGCGGAGGAAGGTTTTCTTTGCGGCCTTGGCGAGAACCTTGGCGACCTCGGCGGTGAATCGGGCGCCGCGCCGGGTGAAGGCCACCCGCCAGAATTATTCGCGCGCCAGTTGTTGCAGGAGCACGCCGGCAATTTCCTCGTTGGCCGCCAGGCTGGGCACCAAGGCACTGCGCAGGCGCAGGATCAGGGTTTCCAATTCTTGAATCGGCCGGTCGAAGACCGTTTCCAAAGCCAGCGGGGAGACATCGCCAAAGCTCTTGCAGTAGCTGTGCGTGCCATTGCCGGGAAACAGCCGCAACAGGAGACACATCGTTTCCAGCCAGAGGTCCATGTTCATTTGCGCCCGCGCCTGGGCCGGCGTCCACTCGCGTTCGACCAGTGCCTGGGGGCTGATCAAATCCAACAGATGCGGCGTGCTTGCCACCATCGCTTTCAATCGGGGCAGGAGTTGGTCGGCCTCGGTCGGGTCCTTGCCGAGGTGCCGGGCCAGACTCAGGACGTCGTCCACGATCACGGGCAGGTTGCTCTGGCCGTTGGCCAGCAGGATGCGGGTCGCGATGATGCCGAGCGAATACAGGTCGCAGGGCGAACTGAGCAAGGGCCAGATTTCGTAAGGCGACTTTTGAAAAACGGAGCCGGCGGTTTTGTTTAAACTTGCCACCACGCTCTCCGACAATTTGGCGGGCACGGTACGGAAGCGCGCTTCCTTGGGGCCGACGGCCTCGGAGGTGTAAACGTGCGCGTAGAATTCGAGCCGTTCCTCGGCCAGCGGCAGTTTGAACCACAACAGGTCATGGGCATCCAAACCGAGATAATCCTCCGCCACGAGGGTGCCTTCGATGACGATGCCGTCGGCTTCGGACAGGACTTTGCGCATGCGCACCGTACCGATGCCGAAGGAGTGGGCGCCCAAGCCTTCGGGCAGGAAGGGGGAGGGCTCGATCCGCCCCAGCCGGATGAAGTAGCGTTGCTCGGTGGATTTGATTTTGAGCGGGTGCGCCTGGCCGGGTTTGACCAGCCGGCCTTTGGCCGTCCACAGCGCCGGGAATTGCTCCCCCACGTCGTGCAATTCGACATTGAAACTGGCGGGCGTCAAATTGAGCAAGGGCAGTTGCTGCGCCTGGACACAGGCGCGCACTTCGCGGAAGACATCGCGCAACAGCGCGAGTTTGAGGAAAAAAATCTCCTGGAGCCGGTCCGCCGGTTGCTCGCCGCCATGCAGCAAAAACGGCAGCCCCTTGGGGCTGGCCGCCCAAGCCTGCAGGTCAGCGTAAAGGTTCTTCGGCAGGAACCGCGCGCCGCCGGCCCCGCTGCCGCTCCAATCGCTGCCTTCGAGAATTTGCACGTAGTCTTCCAACGGGAGCGGATGGAAGCGCGTGATCCGGATCAGTCCGGCGTGCGGGTTGAAGACCGCGCGCACGTCGGGGGCCTGGCTCAAACGTTCCGCGCCCTGGACGTGGGCGTTGGCGGGCGCATCCGCCGCCGTGGCCAGAAAAGTTTTCGCGCCCGTGGCGGTGATGTCCTCCAGATAACGGAAGGGCGAGGTCGAGTAGGGTGGCAGGCCGAATGAATCCAGGGCGGCGTCGTCTTTGAATATGCGCCAGTGGGTAAACTCGACCACGGCCAGCAGTGGGGCGGTGGCCAGGTGGCCGCGCTTGATGAGGATCGGGCCGGGATTTTTTGTCTCCATGCCCGTCACCAAAACGCTCTCGGGGAGACCAGCCTTTTGCATGGCGAACTCCGCGTGCCAGCGCTGGTCGAAAGCATGATTCGCGAGTCGCTCCTGATAATGGGAAAAGGCCAGGTCCCGCAAATCCAAGGTCTGCACCCAGACTTCCAACCACTCCTGAATCCGCGCCTCCGCATCGCAAACCGCGCCGAGATAAACCCGCGAGCCCGGCAGTTCGCGCAGGAGGACGAACGGCCCCCCCGGCAACTTCTCCTCGGCCGCCACCATCACGCAGATGCGCAAGGGGCTGCCTTCGGCGGTGGGATGGATCGGTGCCAGCAAGTATCCCGGAGGGACCAGCTGATGATTCGCCCGGTCATTGTTACTCATCGTGGGTCTTTATGCCACAACCAGTCCGCGGCGCAAAGGAAAACCGTGCGCCGGTTTTTTTGGAGTCAGCCCGGGAAACCCAATCCAGCAGAACGCTTGCGTGGCTCGGCTCGGCGCCGGGTGCCGTTTCGCTCGGAGGCTTCCGATCTCGGCGGTCAGGTCAAGTACTGACATTTATCCGTGCTCTCCGTCCGGTTTGCGCTTGACCCGAAATAACCGCCCGCTAACAATTTGAACAAAATTGGAATTGATTGCCCGCCATCTTATGAACCAAAAAAATGCCAGCCGCGTAAATCGGCTAACCCAGAAAGCAACTCCGCACCTTTCCGAGTCGAATCACCCGCGGGTGGCGGCGCACTGGTTATACGCGGCCAGAATTCTTCTTCTGCCCGTACTGCTGCTTGCCCTCCTCATCGGCGGCGCCGGGTGCGGCACCACCAAAGCGAAGCCCGTCGCGTGGACGCTCAAGATCACCAAGCCGCCGGGCATTGAAGTGGACTTGGTGGGCGTCACGGCCCGGGAGAAGCCGCGCTTGGAAGCCTATGGCATGGACAAATATTGGTCGCCAGGGGATTTGGAACGGAAAAATGCCGGCAAGCTGACTTCGCCGCCGCAAACGGGAACCTGGGTGATTGAAATCAAGAATCCGATCTGGAAGCAATGGTTGGGGCGGAGCGTGACCGGCGTCTTTGTCATCGCCAACCTCCCCGGTACCTTCGAGGCACCGGATGCGCGGCGGGAATTTCTGACCCTGGACAAGAATCATTGGGACGCCACGCGGCATACTTTGGAAATTGAAGTCCTGGAAAACCGCATTCATGTAATCACTCCAGAAACGCCGTAGCCCCAAACTGCCCGCGGCATTTTCGGCGACGAGCCGTCGCCAACGGGCCGGGGCCGGCCCAAATGCCGTGAATCTTTTTCCGGCGCGCAATGCCAAAATTTGGTGACTATGAAACGTTCGGCGAACCGCTCGCGATCACGGAAGATCGCGGTCACGTTTCGACGGTCTGGCGGGCGCGCAAAGCGGAGGACTTGGGCGACCCCACTTTCGCCGTCAAATATTATGCCCCTCAGCGTCGCCCGGTGCCGGAAGGCCGGGCGGAAGACGCTCTCGACAACGACCCCGCGCAAAAGTTTCTGGCCGGCATCAAGCAACTCCAAAAAGCCCGCAGCGAAGGCGGCCGCGGCCTCGCCCCCATCCATGACTTCGGTTTCGCGGACGAGGGGGTTTGGTACGCCACCGATTTTTACCCGCGCAAGACGCTCAAAGCCTGGATTGCCCGGCGCGGCGGGGTGGACAGCGCCGCCCTGCGGCAGGTGGTTCATGGCATCGTTACCGGCTGCCTGGCGTTGAAACGCGCGCGTGGTTTTTCCCACGGCAATCTCAAAGCCGCCAATGTCTTCCTCGTGGGCAAGCCGCGTCCGCTGCGCCGCACGCCGTTGCATCTGGCGGACGTGTATCCGGCCGCGCCCCTCCATCTGGCCCGCCTGATCCGCGACGATCGGCGCGCGGTGGACGACCTGCCGCCGCCCGCAATCGAAGTGCTGGACCTGCGGGCCTTGGGTGAATTGCTGCTGCAACTGGTGGAAGGCCGGCTTGTCGCCAGCGCGTTCGATTATAACTATCCCATCGAGCCATCCGCCGCGTGGGAACATCTCGGTCGGGACGGCAAACGCTGGCGTGACCTCTGCAATCGGCTGCTGGATCCACAGTTGTCGCTGGAGAAGGTGAATCTGGAATCGCTGGCGCAGGAATTCAAGGCGGGCGCCGGGGTGGGAAAGCTTCTGCTCGTGGTGGGAGTGGTTGGAGGCTTGTGCCTGCTGGGTGGAGGACTTTATGGGATCAAGCTGTGGAATGGAAAAAGAATTGAGACAAATTACCGGACTGACTTACAAGCCGCGACGAATGCCTTCAGCGCAAGTAATTTCATTCAAGCTCGCGCAAAGGTTTCCAGTGCGTTGACGCGAAAAGCAGGCGACAGTGACGCTGCAGGCTTTCAGAGACAGATCGAGGAACGCATTGAGAAGGAATTTGCAACCGTTTTGCAGGATGCAACCAAGAATCTGGAAGAGCGACATTTCGATGAGGCGCTCAAACTGGTTGAACAGCTTAAACAGTGGAAGCCCGGAGACAAGCGTACCGAGAACTTGGTTGCCAAGATTGCGACCGAAAAGCAGAAAGTAAATGACTCGCTGAGTCTGAATCAGAAACGAGAAAAAATGAACAGCCTACTAGCTGACGGCCTGTCGGCTGTGTCTAGTAAGGCCTGGATTCGAGCGACGAACCTGTTAACGCAGGCTCGATCTCTGGCGGCAGAACTGAAAGATACCGAGGCGCAGAATAAGGCGCAAACTAGGTTGAGCGCTGCAACGGAAGGCATGGCGGCCGGGATTGCGGAAGAAAGATCGCGCGCTCAAGTGGATGGCTGGATGGCTTCGGGCGGTGCAGCGGGGCTGACGAACGGTTGGAGCGGGGCAACAAACTTTTTCAAG
>JANOHH010000553.1:0-6459 GCA_031406395.1 Verrucomicrobiota bacterium
GGGAGGGGGGGAGAGGGCGGCTAACTTCGGCCTCCGGGGCGTAGGTGAGTTGGAGCTGGTGAGCGCCGGCGTCCAGCAGTTTTTGGGCGTCCAGAATTTGGATGAGGCCGTGCGGGTCCATCACGACGGGGCCCAGAAAGGGGGCGGCTCCCATTTCTACGCCGACGTTTACAAAATCCTTTTCTTCCCGGTCCAGGGTGCCGGCGACCCGCTCGGCGATGAGTCCGATCAACTGGGCGGAGTCGCGGGCCGAGGGTCGCGGGTCGCGGGTCGGACTCCGGCCTTCGACCCTGGAGGCTTCGACCTTCGTCGCTTTGCCCCCGCCGGTATGCCGGACGATCAGGATGCGGGTGCTGAGGTGGGCGCGGGCGGGGCGGTTCAGGGTCAGGGCGCAGAGGTCCAGCGCGGGCACGGGTTGCCCACGATAAATGAAGATGCCGGCCAGGCCGTGCGGGCTGGCCGGCACGGGCTTGAGTTCAACCAGGGGCAGAACTTCCACGACGGTCCGGGCGTCCAGCGCATACCGGTGCGGGCCGAGTTGGAAATGCACGAAAAGCATGAGTGTATTTAAAAAAGGTAAAATCTAAAAGGAATCTGGCCGGCCACTGTTTGCCGCTGACCCCGGCTCTCGCTGGGGCGGTTCCGCTGCGCGGCGGGCCGCGTAGAGCCTGTGACGCCGGTCTCTCTAGGTCTCAACTTATACGCGGCGGGCCGCGGCCCCAGCTCATTTTAACTTCGATTGTCTAGCGATTCAATTTTTCATGGCGCCAGGGTCGAGCTTGAACCGCGCGACGCCGGTTTGCAGGCCGCGCGCGGCGGCGTTCAATTCGTCGGTGGCCAGGGCGGAGTGGCGCAACGAGTCGGCGGTCTGATGGGCCGCTTCGCTCAACTGGATCAGGGTGTCGCTGATCTGCGCGGCCCCGGTGGCCTGGGCGTGCATGCCTTCGCTCACGGTCGCAAACCGCGGGGTCAGGGTCTGCACTTGATGGATGATTTGGGCGAGCAGCCCGCTGACTTGCCGGATCTCGTCGACGCCGCGCCGGACTTCTTCGCCGAATTTGTCCATGCCCATCACGCCGGCGCTCACGGCGCTGTGCATCTCTTTGACCATCTTCTCGATGTCGTAGGTCGCCACGGCGGTTTGGTCGGCCAACCGCCGGATCTCCATGGCCACCACGGCAAACCCGAGCCCGTATTCGCCGGCTTTCTCGGCTTCGATGGCGGCGTTGAGGGACAGGAGGTTGGTTTGGTCGGCCACTTTGGTGATGGTGGTGACGACGCTGTTGATGTTGGTGGTTTTGTCGCTCAATACGGCCAGCCGGCTGGTGATCGCGCCGGCGGCCTCGAGGATGCGCCGCATGGTGGCTTCCATCCGCGCTATGCCGCTTTGGCCGCTGCCGGCCAGGTCGGCGGTGTCCGCGGCCACCGCGCCGAGTTCGTTCATGGTTTTGTCCAGCTCTTTGGAGGTGGCGGAGATTTGTTTGGAGGTGGCCCCGATCTCGGCGGTGGTGGCGGCGATTTCGGTGGTGGTGCTTTGTTGTTCTTTGGTGGTGGCGGCGATTTGGGTGGCGCTGATGTTGACTTGGACGCCGGAGTGTTGCACTTGGCTCACCAGGGCGGAGAGGTCGTCGGCGAGCCGGTTCAGGCCGTCGGCCAGGACGCCGAATTCGTCTTTGCGCGCCAGGTGGAGGCGCTGGGTGAAGTCGCCGTTGCGCAGGCGTTCGATGGCGCCGACCAGGCCGGTCAGGGGGATGGTGACGGCGGCGCTTTGGGCGCGCAGGACGAGCAGGGCCAGCACCAGGACGCCGCCCATCCCGAGGCTGCCCAGCACGGCGGTGTATTGGCTGCGGGCCAGGGCGCGTTGGCTGAGTTCGAAGGTGGCGCGGCTGAGTTCGCGCATGAGGTCGTTGCGTTGTTTGGCGATTTCGAATTGGGCTTTGGCGTGGTAGGCGCGGGCGTCCTCGGGGTCGCGCTCGAGGCGCCGTTGGATTTCCATTTGAAACGGATCGAGGGTGAGGCGCAGGTAGTCGCCGAGGTTTTTGAGGGGGCGGGTGTATTTAATTTCGGCGGCGAATTCGGGTTTGTTGGGCAGGTCTTCGAGGAGGTCTTTGAGGTTGCGTCCGGCGACTTCGAGGCGTTGTTTGTCGGAGCGGCTGCGGGGTTCGTCTTTGAGGGCGCGGAGGGCGTCGCTCATTTCGGCGAACTGGTATTGGAGGGTGGCGTTGTCGCGGGCGAGGCGGTCGCGGATCTGCTGGCCTTCGGAGCGGGTGCGCTCAATCCACCAGGCCAGGCCGCTGGCCACGAACAGCAGGGCGATCAAGATGACCCGGGTCGTATTCAGCCATTTCCAGATGGACGTGTTCATGTGCGCAGAATCTTGGGCGCATCATCGGGTTCTCCGTGGGGAAAAACAAGAAGGTTTGTTTTCCGCCGGCGGCCCCCTAAACTGCCGGGGTCGCTGCCGTCATGCCACCACCGCCTTTGATCCTGGCTTCAGCTTCGCCGCGCCGCGTGGAACTGTTGCGGCAAATCGTGGCCGCCTTCGAGGTCGTCCCGAGTACCGCGACCGAACTCGCGGAGGAACAGCTCTCGCCGCGTGAACTTTGCCAGCTCAATGCGCATCGCAAAGCTCGCGCCGTGGCCCAGCGGTTCCCGGACGCGCTGGTCCTCGCGGCGGACACGTTGGTCTTTCTCGGCCGTGAAATCTTTGGCAAACCGGCGAACCCGGCTGAGGCGCACCGGATGCTCGCGCGCTTGCAAGGGCGCACGCATCAAGTCATCACGGGCGTGAGTCTGATCCACTGGCGTCGCCATCGAGAACGGATTTTCGCCGTCAACACCGAGGTGCGGTTTCGTTCGCTCAATGCGGAGCAGGTGAGTGATTATCTTGCGCGGATTGATCCGCTCGACAAGGCGGGCGGTTACGCGATTCAGGAGCACGGTGAACTCATCGTCCAAGAAATCTCCGGGTCGTACAGCAACGTCGTGGGCTTACCGGTGGAGCGGGTGCGGGAAGTATTGGCGGGTTGGCCAAAAGCTGAGTCGGATCGGAAAACGCAATGAGAAGATTTGCCGTTTTCGAAAATTCTTTCCAGTTATCAACCATACGAACCCCCACAGAAAGGGCTGCTTCGGGAATGTCCGGGTTGTCGAAAGGCGACGGATCTATCGGCCTGCTTCCGCACTCTTTCCCGGGAGGCCCGGGAGGGGTAGCGACTGCGGAAGGGAAAGCGATTGATGTGGGCACAGGGATTACTGTGCCCGGCGAAGCGCAACGAATCCGCTTGGCGGTTATCCCTCGCCACGCTGCCCGCACGCGGCAGGCTCGCGAAAGGCGCAGTGGCAAAAAGGAAGCTACTGTATCCGATTCCGGCAATGAAAGATTAGATGTCGGTTTCTTTCATTGGACACGGCAACCCTAGTTTCGAAGGGGCCAATGGGCGAGCACAGTTCCCCGGGGTAGGTGACCGCCAAACCCGCTCGAACCGGGCTGGAAGTGGGCCGGGCGATTTGACTTGGTCGGAGCAACTGGCATGGGCTCGAGTCGGAGTTGATTTGGTTCGGCGTACGACTCTTTTTGGGAGACAATAACTGTGCCATGTCACTTAGAGTTCTAATCGTACCGGACAAGTTTAAGGGGACCTTGACGGCTGTCGCGGCCGCGCAAGCCATCGCGCGGGGTTGGGGCCGCGAGCGTTCTCAAGATGCGCTCGAGCTCCTGCCCATGACAGACGGCGGCGATGGTTTCGGTGCGGTTATGCGCGATTTGATCGGAGCCCGACCCCAGAGAATCAAGACCGTAGACGCCACACATCGCCCATGTGTTGCGACTTGGTGGTGGAACGCACAAAGCAAAACCGCCATTGTGGAATCGGTCCAAGTCATCGGATTGGCCATGTTGCCACCGGGCAAATTCCATCCATTTGAGCTCGACACGTTTGGGCTCGGTAGACTCCTGGGGGCTGCGGGAAAGAAAGGCGCAAAGCAAATCCTCGTCGGCATTGGTGGCAGCGCGACCAATGATGGTGGGTTCGGTCTGGCGCGGGCGTTGGGCTGGGAATTTCGCGCTGCGGACGAAAAGCCGATCTTGCGATGGACGGATCTTTACCGACTCGTGGAGATCCGTCCGCCCCGGCAGCGCGGGTTTGGCCGGATCACGGTGGCAGTAGATGTGCGGAACCCACTCCTCGGCGTTCGTGGGGCAACGCGCGTTTACGGCCCACAAAAAGGTTTGCGCGTCGAGGATTTCTCCCGGGCGGAACAATGTCTGGGCCGTTTGGTGACCGTGGCGCGCCGGCATTTTGGGCATGACTTCGCCAGATGCCCGGGGGCCGGAGCGGCGGGTGGACTGGGCTTCGGGTTGCTGGCTTTTATGGACGCAAAACCCGAGTCAGGATTTGAGCTCTTTGCCCGCCACGCGAAGTTGGATCGTCATTTGCAAGCGGCAGACCTGGTCATCACCGGGGAGGGGTCGATCGATCGATCAACGTTGATGGGCAAAGGGACCGGTGAAATCGCCCAGCGCTGTCGTGTCCGCAAAATTCCGTGCCTCGGCTTGGCGGGTTCCCTGGCTCCAGATATCCGCCGCAACATGCTATTCCACGAAGTCCGGGCTTTGACCGACTTGACGACGGTGCGGCAGGCTAAAGCGAGGCCAGTAGAATGGCTCGAGCGCACGGCGGAACTGGCGGCGCGAAATTTAAAAATTGACCGGAATAGAGCTCAAAAGTGAACTTGGAACGGTCGGTCCTAGGTCCGGTCGGTCCGGTCTTTTCTCGCAGATCAGTCTCACCGCGTGCCGAGCTTGCCTGACGCGGTTCGGGGCAAAACGACAAGCTATCGGATTGTTTCAATTTGGATCCGCGACAAGTCGCCGACGCCGAGTTCGAGCAGGGCCGCGTTCCGGTAGAGTTCAAGATTCGGTCGTAGATTCGGCCCGCGGGAGCTGCCGCGCTGGCGCGTCAACTCTTTGACGGAAAGCACGTCCAACGCTACCGGATCCCGGCTGAAGCGGAGTTGGTTGAGGACTGTCGAGTAGTGCAACAAGCCGCGTTGGCCACCTTCATATTGGCAGATCAGGGCATCGGTGATATTCAGCACCACGCGGTCACCCAGGATGGGAAGTGCGTAGATTTCCGGCACGGCTTGCGCGAGGCGGCCTGGATCGTTCTCGAAGCGCAGGCTATTGTCCACGCTGCCGAGGGCGAGGCTGTAGAGATTGCCGCACACACCAGCTTCATTGTGGTTGAGCAGGGGAGTGATGTTGATGATCTTGGTCATCTCGCTGGTGACGAGTTTGGCGACAAAGGACTTTCGCCCGACGCCTTCGCCCTTCTTTTCAAACTCCAGTTCGCCAAACAGCAGGTTGCCAATGAGCGGCGTATCGTAGTAGTTCGTCGCGTTGTAACCGGCTTGGGTGCTGGCCGCCACGCGCACGCCTAATTGGGCCGCCAGCGTCAGAAAACCCGCATCACGTAGATCCGCCTCTTCTTTATCCCAGATGATGATCCGCTCCGGTCGCATTCCCGCGGCGATCAGGCTTTGTGCCACCGCTGCGACGACCGCGGGCCGCGTGCCGCTGGTCTGACCCGGCCGGGAATAAACTTTCAGTCCGACGATGTCCTCCATTGTCAGCAGGCTCGACCACGCGGCGCGGATGGTCGCCTGGCTGGTCAGGTTGGTGAGTCCGCGGCGAACCATGGCATCCACCACCTCGGGACGGGGTTGAAACGCTTCGGTGGCGGCGCGGTCCTCCACGATGACGACGCGAGGGCCGGGCGCACTGAGGCTGGCAGCCGAGGGCTCGGCTCGCAGCCCGATTGCCGCGAGCAAAGGCAAAACAATGCACCAAAGCGCCATGCTCAGCGGGCGGCTTGAGCGGCGAGAATTTAGTTTTTTGGGTGGTGCGTTTCTTGACACGTCAGGGTGCGAATGGTACCACGAGCTTCGATGCTCGCCACAAAAAATCGCACCGAGGTCAGGATGGGGATAATCCTGGCCATGGCGGTCCTCATGACGGCGTGTACGCCGCCGGGGCCGCGGGCTCTGATCAAGGGCAAGAAGTTGCTGGACGCCGGTAATTATGACGCGGCGGCGCTAGAACTGGAAACCGCCACTTCGCTCATGGCGACGAATGCGAGCGCCTGGAATTATCTTGGCCTGGCGTATCATCGGGCGGGGCAGGGAAGCAACGCCGCCGTCGCTTACACGCGCGCGCTCAAGCTCAATCGCGACCTGCTGGAGGCGCGGTTCAATCTTGGTTGCCTCTGGCTGGAGGAGAACAAGCTGGATGCGGCCAAATCCGAATTCACTGCCTACACCCTGCGCCGGGGCAACGTGCCCGATGGTTGGTTCAAGTTGGGCCTCGCGCAACTGCGGGCGACCAATTCGATGGCGGCGGAGAAGAGCTTTCGGGAGGCGATAAACTTGAACCCGAAAAGCGCGGAGGCCTTGAACGGG
>JANOHH010000579.1:0-4790 GCA_031406395.1 Verrucomicrobiota bacterium
CGTCCCGGCATGACGATCGCCATTGAGCCGATGGTGAACGCAGGCCGGCCCGAGGTGAAAATTTTGAAAGACGGCTGGACAGTGGTAACACAAGATGGTTCACTGTCCGCTCATTTTGAGCATACCGTTTTGATCACCGAAGGGGAACCGGAGATTTTGACATGGCCGGCTCAGACGCCTTCCAAGTTGAAGGTCGCGTGATCCAGGTCCTGTCCGACCGGACGTATCAGGTCGAACTGGCGAATGGCCACCGGTTGCTGGCGTTTGCCACCGAGCGGACGAGGAAAGAATTTGCCGGCGTGATGCCGGGGGAAACAGTGAAGTTGCAACTGACGCCGTTTGATCTGTCAACGGGGCGGTTGCTGGTAGGAAAGAAAACGAATTAAGCATGAAAGTTCGAGCGTCGGTTAAAAAGCTGTGCGAGCACTGCAAGATTGTGCGTCGCCGTGGCATTATTCGTGTCATCTGCACGAACAAGCGTCACAAACAACGTCAAGGTTAATTTATGGCACGCATCATTGGGGTTGAAGTACCACCGAACTAGCGCATTGATATTGCGCTCCGTTACGTCTATGGCATCGGGCCGGTCAATGCGCTCGAGATTCTCGAACGCGCGAACATTGACCGATCCATCCGGGCCAAGGATCTGACCGAAGCGCAGCTTTCGCAAATCGTTCACGCGATTCAAGATGGCAAGTACGTGATCGAAGGTGACCTGCGCCGCGAACTCGGCATGAACCTCAAGCGCTTGCAGGGCATCAAGTGCTATCGTGGGATCCGCCACATCCGCAGTCTCCCGGTGCGGGGTCAACGCACCCAAACCAATGCCCGGACGCGCAAAGGTCCGCGCAAGACGGTCGGGGTGCAACGCAAACCGGACGCCAAAGCTGGCATTCACTAAGAATTGAATTTGTATGGCTGAAGAAATCAAAAAGAAAACTCCGCCGGCCAAAGAGGCCAAGGCGGAAAGCGCTGGGAAAACCGAAGCGGCCAAGCCGGCGAAGAAATCGCCGCCCGCCGCTGGCGCCCCCGGCGCCGTCGCGGATGCGCCCAAACCCACCGAGATGCTCGTGGCCGCCGCCGCCCCCACGGCCGCCGAGTTGCTCGGAGAGGATGTTAATGCCAAAAAGATCATCAAGGCGAAGCACGCCAAGAATATCACCGTTGGCATCGCCAACATCCTGGCCACTTTCAACAATACCCAGGTGACGATCACCGACATGCACGGCAATCTGCTCGGTTGGTCGGCCGCCGGGCGCGTGGGGTTCAAGGGTTCCCGCAAGAGCACGGCCTATGCGGCGCAACAGGTCGCCCAGGACGCCGCCCGGCAGGCGATGGCGCATGGCATGCGCGAAGTTGAAATCCGCGTCAAAGGACCGGGTTCGGGTCGCGAGTCCGCCATTCGCGCATTGCAGGCCATCGGTTTGGAAATTTCCACCATCAAGGACGTTACGCCCGTGCCCCATAACGGCTGCCGTCCGCGCAAGAAGCGCCGCGTGTAAGACGTCAACCTTTAACTCTCAAACACCTACTAGACCATGGCTCGTTACAAAGGACCTCGTGTTCGCATCAGTCGCCGCTTCGGCATCCCGATCTTCGGCCCGTCGAAGTATCTCGAACGCCGCAATTATCCGCCGGGTGTGCACGGCCCCAAATCCCGCCGCAAACTCACCGATTACGGGGCCGCCCTCGTCGAGAAGCAGAAGCTGCGTTACTACTACGGTTTGATGGAGCGCCAATTTCGTGGCGTTTATCAAAAGGCGCTCAAGCGCCGCGGGGTCACGGGCGAACAGATGCTGCAGATTTTGGAGACGCGCCTCGACAATGTGGTGCATCACCTCGGCTTGGGCACCACGCGGGCTGCGGCCCGGCAGATGGTCGCACATGGTCACATTCAAGTGAATGGCCGCAAGGTCGGCATTCCGTCGTACGCCTTGAAAGTGAACGACACCATTACCGTAAAGAACAACACGGTGTCGCGCCAGATGGCGACGAAGGCGTTTGAGTTGTCCACCAGCCGCTCCGTGCCGGACTGGCTCTCCGTGAGCAAGGACGAATTCAAGGGCGTCGTGATGCGGATTCCGACGCGCGACGAAATCAATCCCATTGCCAACGAGCAGACGGTCGTCGAATTTTATTCCCGCTAGTAAAAACCCGTCCCGCCCGGCGGGACCAACGCAATTACATGGGCTGTGACCGACGCGGGAATGAACCGGTCGCGGCCAGATTAAAATTGCACGAAAGAAACCAATGCCAGTACGTCTCGGAAGATTCGAAATGCCCAAACGGTTGACCAAGGAAGAGTCAACTGCCACGGAAATCTACGCCAAGTTCATAGCCGAACCGTTTGAAACCGGGTACGGCCACACCATCGGCAACTCCCTGCGCCGCGTGCTCCTCAGTTCGCTCGAAGGCGCGGCCATCACCTCCATCAGGATTGATGGCGCGATGCACGAGTTCGCCGCGATCGAAGGTGTGGTGGAAGATGTCACCGACATCGTTCTCAATCTCAAGAAGGTCAAGTTCAAGGCGCACACCCGCGACCCGCAAACCCTTTTGCTCTCCGCGAACAAGGAAGGCCAGGTCACGGCGGCGGACATCCAGGTCAATCAGAACATTGAACTGGTGAACCCCGATCAAATCATCTGCACCCTCGACAAGAAGAAGAAGTTCGAGATGGAACTTGAAGTGCAGGTGGGTCGCGGCTTCTGTCCCGGCGACGAAAACAAGAAGCCCGGTCAGGCGATCGGGGTGATTGCGATTGATTCCCTCTTCTCGCCCGTTATCCGCGTGCGTTACGCGGTCGAAGCCGCGCGCGTCGGTCAGCGCACCGATTATGACCGCCTCGTCGTGGAACTGTGGACCGACGGCCGCATGACGCCCGACGACGCCCTCACGCAGGCCTCCGCGATTTTGCAGCATCACCTCGACGTGTTTGTCGGCTACGACAAGAACGCCATTGAGTTCGAGGAAACCGTGGACAAACAGGACGACGAGAAGATGAAGTTGAGGAAGCTCCTCAACATGAGCGTCAACGAAATCGAACTCAGCGTCCGCGCCGCCAACTGCCTCAACAACGCCAACATCACCACGGTGGGTCAGCTCGCGAGGAAGAGCGAAGCCGAGATGCTCGAGTACCGCAACTTCGGCAAGAAGTCGTTGAACGAGATCAAGGACAAGCTGACCGCGCTCGGTCTGGCCTTGGGCATGGCCTTCGAGCCCGGATTGCTGGAAGGGCCCAAAGAAGAAGCCGCCCCCGCGACGTAATTTTATGCGACACCTTAAACGAACCGCCAAGTTGGGCCGAACGTTCGAGCATCGGAATGCGATGCTCGCCAACATGGTCTGCAGTCTGATCAAGCACAAGCGGATCACCACCACTCTCGCCAAGGCCAAGGCCGCGCGTTCCGTGGCAGAAAAGATCGTCACGTTGGGCAAGCAGGGCACGCTGCATGCCCGCCGCCTGGCCACGGCCAAGCTGCACACGCACGGTCCGACCGTGGCCCTCAGCAAGGCGGAGCGCCAAAAATGGCGGCTCCAAGAAGACGTCATTCGCATCCTGTTTGAAGATATTGCCCCGGCGTTCAAAGGCCGCACCGGTGGCTACACCCGGATCATCAAGCTGGAACAGCGCCCGGGCGACGCCGCCAACAAGGCCATCCTCGAATGGGTGGACGAAGTCGTCACTGCCACTCCGGCTGAAACCCCGGCAGAAGGGGACAAGAAGAAGTCCGAGTCGAAGTAATCGAAGGTAAATTTCATGAAGCCCGCTCAAGTGAGCGGGCTTTTTTGTTGGTGAGTTTCCTTTGGGTGTTGGGTCAGCACCCGATTCTGCAACGAACAGCGAGGGCCGAGCGCGCGGAGTCGATAATTCTCGGCGGCGTTGCCCGGTCTCAGCTCACTTCTTTGCCTCCGGTTCCGCTACCGGAGTCGGGCTAAGGAAGGGCGTAGGCGTTTTGCACCCGCCGGATATCCACGTTGCCCGCTTGCGGGTCATTCGGCTTGGTACCCGGATCGGTCGTTCGCGGATCGCGCCATCTCCAGATTTCCGCGTGCCCATCGGCAAAGGAGAAGCAGGTGCCATTATTGTTGTGGCGGCGAAGTGCGGGAAGATTGCCCCACATATCATTCAGCGTGCCGTCAATCTTGGGCAGCCAGATGAAGTAAAAACCATCATCAATGGACAGCTCGCTTTCTTCTACACACGTCAACGCTTGCGAAGGCGTCGGGCCGGTTATCCCGACGCTTCCCGGCCCAGGTATTTCTTTGCGGCAGTGTCCACGCGGATCATTTCGCCGTTGGCGATGAACAACGGCACCATGAGCTGGAGGCCCGTCTCGAGCTTCGCCTCCTTCCATTCCGCAGTCGAGCCGCCCCGCGCGGGCGGAACGGTGTCCACCACTTTGAGCGCGATTTGCGGCGGTAAAACGATGTCGAGCAGTTTGCCATCCAGCCGTAGGGCTTTATATTCCGCGTTCTCTTTGAGAAACCCGCGGCGCTCACCGAGTTGTTCGTTCGTGAACTCGAACTCATCGTAAGTTTCTGCGTCAATGAATATCTGCCCGTCAGCCTGCGCGTAGCTGTACGTCACCGGGCGGGTTTCCAAATCGGCCACGGCCACGCGCTCGTTTTCTGCGAACACACGGTCAATGAGGCGACCGGTTAGGAGATGGCGCAGGCGGGTGTGGAGCCGATGGCGGGTCTGGGCGGTGCCACTGGTGTGCATATCCTCAACTACGTGGGGCGCACCGTCCAGCATTAGAACCATCTGGCGCTTGAACTCGGAGGGC
>JANOHH010001042.1:0-1071 GCA_031406395.1 Verrucomicrobiota bacterium
GCTCGATTTCGTTACCGACGATTTCCACGCAATCCCCCGCCGCAAAGCCGCTAATGGGTTGGCCCGCTAAATCTTGGATTTCAACCCGAATTGACCCGGCGGCGGAAGTGGAGAAGTTCAGCCCCAATCGGTCGCCGACGAACTGCACTGGCTTGGTAAGAAGTTCGCCGCCCGCATACGGCGCTTGAACCGAGGCGAAACCATCGAGCCGTAGCGAGTAGCGTTTGAGGTGGGCGGTCGGTTGGGCGTAGTCATGGTTCACGAACAGGGACATCTCGGTGGGGCTGGTTTGAACAATTCCGAGGGCGGGATAATTGTTGCGTGAGACCCAGTTCCGCGTGCCGATGCCGGGCCGGATGAATGAGCTCAGGAATGTGCGGTCGTAAACATTGCCGCCACGCGTGGTCATCAGCACGGCGTCAGACACGTCCTTCTCGTAGCCTTTGGCGACCTTTAATACCTTCGCTTCCTCGTCACTGATGGCTTGCCGGCCGGGAACAAACCGCGCCGCTACGGCCACGTAGAGGTGCGGCGCGCGGAAATACGGGTCGGTCTGATTCGTGTAAAGATCCTCGGTCGGCGAGGGTTGGCCGTCCGTCATCTGACTCATCAAAATCGGATCGCTCCAAGTTACGAAGTCAGGGCTTTCCGTACGACCGATGCGGCGGACGCCTTCCCAGACGCAAAAATAGGCGACATACTTTTTCTCCGCCTCCGACCAGAACGCCACGTTCTGCGAATCGAACATCCACTCGAATTTGAAAGGGGCCTTTTCGGGAATGACCGCCGTGTCGCGCAGTTTGCGCCAACGCAGGCCGTCCGCCGACACGAACGCCACCAGCCCGCTCTTGGAAATTCCCGCCAGCGCCTTGTAGCGCTGATCCGGCGGACAGTCCGATCGCGAGTCGAGGAACGGACTGAAATTGTGTGAGAACGGCGGATCGCCGGCGAGCACCACATTGTTTTCCTTCGTCCCCCGCACTACAAACAATCCAAGCTTTGGTTTTGTCCAGCGGAGGCCATCGTTGGATTCAGCCACACAGGTGACTTCGCCAGCCGATCCGTCCACCA
>JANOHH010000664.1:0-2515 GCA_031406395.1 Verrucomicrobiota bacterium
CGCCTGCCGCGCCGGGGCGGCAGCACCCGTGGATTTCCCGCTGATCCCCTTGAGCATGACGACCGTGTCGGCGAGTTCGCCGCCCGACCCAACCACATAGAAGCGCGTCTTCATCGGCGTGGTATGGCCGGCGGCGCAGGCGGCATCTGTGACACCGGTGATGTCTTTTTCTGCCGGCGGCGTGCCTTTGAGGGTGACCTTGCCGGTGATATTACCCGCCGTCGCCAACTGCAACGCGGTGGTGAAGCTGGCGATTAGGGCCAGCCGCGTAAAACCAGTGGTGCGTTGCGTTTTGCGGTTGCCGTTATACGCGGCTAGAGTTTGATTCAGTTTCATAGTTTTTATTTTTCTAGTTTTGAAAAGCCAGCGAAGGATAGCAATCCCACCCTGATGGGCAAGCGCGCATCGCAATATTCACCGCCGCTCATTGATGCTTTGACGCGCGCTTATAGGGTTTCTTCAAAACGGTTTTGACTCCAACCCGGCCAATACCTGCGCCATTTTGAGGGCGGTTTGGGCGGCTTCCCGCCCCCGATTGTGCTGCGGGTCGAGGCAACGCGCCTTGGCCTGCAACTCGTTCTCCAACAGCAACACTTCGTGAATCACTGGCACGCCGCTCGCCACTTGGATCTCCATGAGCGCCCGGCTCACCGCCTCGCCAATGTGGGCCGCGTGGGTCGTTTCACCTCGCAAAATGACCCCGAGACAAATGATGGCCACCGGCTGCGGGTGAACGGTGGTCAACTTTGCCACCACCACTGGAATTTCATAGGCTCCCGGCACTCGCACGACCTGGACTTCCCCTCCGGCACGCCTCAGTTCCAACTCTGCGGCCCGCAACATGGAGTCCACATAGCGGGCGTTGTACTGCGACGCCACGATGGCAAAGGCGCCCATGGGTTTCCGGGCTCGGGCTCGGGATGGCTTGACCGGTTTCAACATGGATCGCCCGCTTTACGCGATAGCCGGGACGGTCTCGACCTTGGCGTTGTTTTCCAAAAACTCCATGACCTTTTCATGGGCGAGCTGGTCATAGATTTCGACCACCCCATTGCGCTTCTGCAAATCTTTGATGAACTTCTCCGGCGGAATCTGATACATCCCCGCCAACGTCTGGATGCGGCGCAAGACTTCCTCCTGGGCCACTTTGATTTCTTCCTTCTCCGCGATGCGCTGCACAAGAAACGACAGCTTCACCTGCTCCTTGGCATTCATCGAGGCGGCCGAATAAATCGCATCCTTTTCCTTCTCGATAATGTCGCGGGATACGCCGCGCTTGGCATTTTCCTGCACCAAATTATAGACGATATTCCGCGTCGTATTCGCGACCGCGCTCTCCGGCAGTTCAAAATTCACCTTGCCGAGCAACTCGCGAATGATCTGGGCGCGGGCCTCCTTGTTCTGTTTGAATTTCAACTCACTCTCCAGGTCGCGCCGCACTCCTTCGCGCAGTTTCTCCAGATTTTCCGCCTCGAAACTCTTGGCAAACGCGTCGTCCAGCACCGGCAAGACCTTTTCGCGAACCTCGACGATTTCAACCTCGTAGACGCCCTTGCGCCCGGATAATTCCTTGTTCACGAAGTCGGGCGGAAAATCCACGGTCACCGTGCGCTTGTCGCCGACCTTCGCCCCGAGCAATTGATCCGCGAAGCCGGGGATGAAAGAATCCCCCTTCATTTCCACCCAGAATCCCTGCTGCTGCGTGAGGCCCTTCGCCGTGGGCGCGATCTCGGTAAGCGGCTGGCCGTCGCTGGTGCCACTGTAATTCACCACGGCAATGTCGCCGCTGGCCAGCGCCCGGTCGATGGGCTTGAAATCGGTCTGTCGTTCGCGAAGCAAATCCATGGCGCGCACGACGTCCTCCTCGGAAACCTCCTTCGCTTCGCGTTTCAGGGGCAGCCCCTTGTATTCGGGCATTTGAAACTCAGGCGGAGTCTCGAGGGTGGCGGCGAATTGCAGCGCCTGCCCGCGGCCAAATTGGATTTCCTCGATGTCCGGGTAGCCCAGCACATCGAGTTTTTTCTCCTCAAGCGCCGCGCGGTACGAATCGCCGATCAACTTGCGTTTAACCTCATCTTTGATCTCGGAATCGTATTTTCGAACCACCATGGGGATGGGCGCCTTGCCGGGCCGGAAACCAGGCAGGTTGGCCTGCTTCTGAAAGTCCTTCTCCGTGGCCGCAAAGGCGGCATCTACGGCGGCGGCATCCAACTCCACCCGCACCAGTTTCTTGCACGGGGCCAAATTTTCGACTGTAACGTTCATAAAAGAGTTTCCTGGCCGTGAAAACGGAAAAACCGTGACGGGTTCTCCCGGTTCCACGGGCCAAGGAGAGTAGATAAGCTGCCGTCGTCCGTCAAGAACGGCTTCGGTTCAAAAGCGTCGTGGGGTGTGAGACAAAATTCTTCCTTCATGCTGCGAGCGGGAGGGTGTCGTTGCGAGCGGCGTGTTGGTTGAGTCTGTATTTCCAAAAGTTTTCCAGGCGTCGGCTGCTATGAATGCAGCGCAGGGCGAG
>JANOHH010000726.1:0-2317 GCA_031406395.1 Verrucomicrobiota bacterium
GGCCTGATCGTTCCGCAGCAGCAACGGCGCGCCGCCCACCTGGGTTAACAACACATCCAAATCGCCGTCGCCGTCAATATCGGCAAAGGCGCAGCCCCGGCCCACGATCGGTTTGAACAGGTCGGGCCCGCACTTGTCCGCGGACACAGTGGCGAAGCAACCGGACCGGGTGTTGCCCGCGTTCCAGAAGAGTTGGGCCGGTTGGGCGTAACGCTGACTCTTCTGGATTTTGCTGATCTCCTCCTCCAGATGACCGTTGACGGAGAGCAGGTCCAGACGGCTGTCGAGATCGTAATCGAAAAAGAAGAGCCCGAACTTCAGCCATTGCCGGCTCGCGGGGCCGACGCCTTCCGTGATCGCTTCATCGGTGAATACCAGCGGATCTTTCTGCGAAACGTAGAGCGCAGTCATCTCGTTGGCGAAGTTGCCAATGGCGACGCCGAGGGTTTGATCGTTGCGATAGCGGGCGGTGTCAATGCCCATCGCGCCGCGCGTGTTGCCGTAGCTGTCAAACGCGATGCCGCTCACCGCGCCGATTTCCTTGAACGTGCCGTTCCGTTGATTGTGGAAGACAAAGTTCTGGACGGTGTCATTGGCGACCACGAGATCAATCCAGCCGTCGCCATCCAAATCCACGGGCGCGACGCCGAGCGATTTGGCAACCGGCACGCCGGTGGCCGGGTTCTTGATCTGGATTCCCGCCGCGGCTGAGACGTCGGTGAAGCGACCGTTGCCATCGTTGTGATAAAGCGACGGAAATGTTCCTTCAAAATTCATCGGCTGACCGTAGGCGCGGCCAATGCCGACCAGCTTGTATCCGACCTCAAAATCAATCTCGCGCGACCAGCGCACGTAGTGCCCGACGAACAGGTCGAGCTTGCCGTCGTTATCATAATCAATCCACGACGCGCAGGTGCTCCAATCGTTAGCCGCGCCGTCGACGCCCGCAGCGGCCGTCACTTCCTTGAACTTCCCTTGCCCTTCGTTGTGAAACAGATGATTCCCGCCTACGCCGGTAATAAAAACGTCCTGCCAGCCATCATTGTCGTAGTCGCCAATCGCCGCGCCCATGCCGTAGAAACTCACGTCCAGCCCGGAGCCGGCGGTGACGTCTGCGAATTGGCCTTTGCCGTCGTTGCGATACAGCGCCATCGTTGGCTTCGCGTCGTTGGTTTTCCAGGGCCACGCTGTGGAATTGACGAATAGCAAGTCCGGGGCGCCGTCGTTGTCGAAATCGAAAAAGGCGCAGCCCCCGCCCATCGTTTCCGGCAGCAGCTTGTCGCCGTAAGCCCCGTTGTTGTGGACGAAGGTAATGCCGGCCGCGGTGGTGATGTCGGTGAAGCGAGCCGCGGGGATTGCTGCCGGGGCGGCTTCGGAGGCCGCCGGCGCGGTGAGCTTGGTTTGCTGCACGGGTGCGGGTCCGGGTTTGCGCTTCAGAAAAAAGATGCCCCCCACGACCAGCAGGCCGATGACGACCACGGCAACTGCGGACCCGCGAAAGGCGCGGCCGATGACGGCATCATCAAGATGCGCAACTTCGTCCTGATCTTCGGTCGGCCTGGGCTTTTTGTCGTTTGGGTTGGTGCTCATAAAGACAGGATGGGTTAGACACGAATTCAATTGGTGAGAATGGGTGCCATTCGTGTCTCATCGTGTGGCCGTTTGTTTTTCTGTGACCGTCGGAGGCGACCCGGCACTCGACAAGCCGAATGCCCCGGGGCGTTGCAACGGGTAGATCACGATCGCTTGGGCCGCGTGGTCGGCTGCCGCGTTTTGCCGGCGATGAATGGCAATGGCGCGATCGCGGGCGTTGTCGTCGGGCCGGTAGCGCTCATGCAATCGGCGATGTTCCTCGGCCAGGTTGGTGTCACCCAGTTGCGCGTAGATCAAGGCCAGGTTGTAGTGCGCCGTCACGTTTTCCGAATCGAGCGCGAGCGTCTTTTTAAATTGCTCCCCAGCCTGGTGCAGGAAGGCGGTCTGTTGCGGTCGGTTGGCGTCCCCGCGTTCCTGTTTCGCCCGCTCGAACAGCGTCTGGCCCAGTTCATTGATCACTTCGTAATCTTTGCTGAAGTCGAAGCCGCGTTTGTCGAGTTCGGGATAACGATCCTCCAGGATGCTGCGGAATTCGGTGATCGCTTTGTCGAGATAACCGTTTTGTTTGTTCACCAGGCCATTGAGCCAGGCAATCGTCCAGCGCGGCGCGGGCGGATCGAATTTCGCCGCGCGTTGTAACGCGGCCACGGCGTCTTCAAGCCGGCCTTCCTTGAAATAAACGCGCGCCAGATTCAACGGGCCGTCGGCGCGCCCCAACTTTTCA
>JANOHH010000747.1:0-5063 GCA_031406395.1 Verrucomicrobiota bacterium
GTCGCGCAAATCTCTGCCGCCAGCAGGCCAAGTATCAGGCCGTCTTTGTCCGTGCTCCATACGTTGCCGTCGCGCCGAAGGAAACTCGCGCCGGCGCTTTCCTCGCCGCCAAAACACACTGTGCCGTCGGCCAGTCCGGGCGCGAACCATTTGAAACCCACCGGCACTTCCATGAGCTTGCGCCCGAGCGCCGCCACCACTCGATCAATGATGCTGCTGCTCACCAGCGTTTTGCCGACGGCCGCGGTTTTCGGCCACTTCGGGCGATGCGTCAGCAGATAGTTGATGGCGACGGCGAGATAATGATTCGGGTTCAGCAATCCAGCTGACGGAGTGACAATGCCATGCCGGTCCGCGTCGGGATCGGTGCCGAATGCGACGCTGAACTTGTCCTTGAGTTGCACCAACCCGGCCATCGCGTAAGGGCTGGAGCAGTCCATGCGAATCTTCCCGTCGTGGTCCACCGTCATGAAACCGAACTGCGGATCAATCTTCCTGTTCACCACCGTGAGGTCGAGGCCATAGCGTTCTGTCACCGGCGCCCAGTATTGCAACGAAGCGCCGCCCAGCGGATCAATGCCGATGCGAACGCCCGCGGAGCGGATGGCGTCCATGTCAATCACCTCACCCAGGGTTTCCACGTATGGAGTGATAAAGTCATGCGGGTGAGTGTTGCTCGCCTTGAGCGCGGATTCGTAGGTCTGGCGGCGAACCTCCTTATTGCCGCCCCGCAGAAGTTCATTCGCCCGGTTCTGCACCCAGCCGGTGATGTCCGTATCGGCCGGGCCGCCATTGGGCGGGTTGTATTTGAAACCACCATCCTCCGGCGGATTGTGCGATGGCGTGATGACGAGGCCGTCCGCGACGCTTTTCGCTGTCCCGCGATTGTGGGTGAGGATCGCGTGGGAGATGGAAGGAGTCGGCGTAAAACCGTCATCGCGCTGGATGAATGTCTCCACGCCGTTGGCCGCGAGCACCTCGAGCGCGGTGCGTTGGGCGGCGGCAGAAATTGCGTGGGGATCCTTGCCCAGGAACAGCGGTCCGCTGATGCCTTTACTTTTACGGTATTCACAAATGGCCTGCGTCGTCGCGAGAATGTGCGGCTCGTTGAACGTGCCTTTGAACGGTGTGCCCCGATGGCCGCTGGTGCCAAAGCTGACGAGTTGATTCACGTCCGCGAGGTCGGGGGAACGTTGGTAATAATCACGCTCCAGCCTCGCCACATCCATCAGGAGATTGGCGGGGGCGGGTTTTCCGGCAAGGGGACTTAAAGCCATGCCCGAAGCAAACAAAGTCGGCGCGACGGTGTAAAGGCAAAGATGAGTTTGTGGCGTGATTTGCAGTGGGGGGGGTAGGCTTCCGCACTTACTCTTAATCTTCATCATAATCTTAATCCCCCCGTCTAAATCCAAGCGTGGGATTTTATAGAAAGATTAAGAGTAAGATGAAGATTAGGATTAAGATCAAATCCATTCTGCCCGCCATCTCCAGGCGCACCTATGCTTTCGAGGCTGGCACCTTGCTGGAGAGATACCAGGTCATTCCCTAGCCTTGGAATCAATCACGATGGTCACTGGGCCATCGTTGACCAGGCTTACTTGCATATCCGCGCCAAACTCCCCGGTCTGGATCGGTTGCCCCAAGTCCTGCGTGAGTCGGGCAATGAATTGTTCGTAAAGCGGAATGGCAATTTCCGGGCGCGCGGATCGGGAGTAGGAAGGACGGTTGCCTTTGTTTGTGCTGGCGAACAGTGTGAACTGGCTGATAAGCAGAATCCCACCGCAGCTCTCCTGCACGGAACAATTCATCACACCCTTAGGATCGTTGAAAATTCGCAGGCGGGCGATCTTGCCGGAAAGCCATTCGATATCCTCAATGGTGTCGGCCGGTTCGATCGCCAGCAGGATGAGCAACCCGTGACCGATGGCGGCCTTGGTTTGCCCGCCAATGGTTACGCTGGCCGAGGAAACGCCTGGATCACCGCACGCATGGCTTCACTGCCCGGGGGTTGGTGGGATCGGGTATAGCAGGCTGTAAGGGACACTCACCTTGTCGCCGGCTTTGAGCTTGTCGAAATTAAGGCCGGGATTGGCGGCTCGCAGGTCATTCGGCTGCACGGCGTAAAGTCGCGCAATCCGGTCCAGACCTTCGCCGTTGGCGACGACGTGTGTCTTCGCGGGTGGTGGCTTGGGTGCGGTTTTGATCGGCGTCGTCGGATCTTCCTGGCCAAGCGCCTGGGCGTTTGCTTTGAGCTGTTCGAGTTCGGCCTGCTTCAGTTCGATGGCTCGTTGTTCGTCGGTGAGGCCGGTTTTCTCCCGGATGCGGGCCAGTTCTTCGGCGGCGGCGATCTTGATCTCGTAAAGTGCCAATGCGGTTTCCGGGGCGCCGGCTTTTTGCGCTTCGGCGTAGGCTTCGCGATAGCGCTCGTCATGCAGCAGTCGATACTCCGCGTAGCGCTTTTCGCCGAGAGCGAGCTTCAAGGCATTCTCCCCCTGGGCCACGAGTGCGTCGCGTTGCTGCGCGCCTTGGGGCGTGGAATCGTCGAGTTGCCCCAGTTGATCGTTCAACGGATCGAGCGTACGAAAAACACTGCGGAACTCGTCGGGTGTGGCGTTGAAGAACTTGAGTTGGGCAAACTCTGTGCGCAAGGAGCGGGCGTTGTCGGAGTAGCGCAGAAGGAATTCCTCCAATTGCGCCGGCGTAAGAACGGCGGCGAGTTCCTTGCGGGTCTGCTGGCGCAAGCGGGCGAGTTCGGCTGGGTTGGGGCTTTTTCCGACCCGGCGCTGGGCGGCGAGATATTCCTCGACGCGATCGGCAGCATGCAAACTGATTTGTTCGACCGACTGTTTGACCTCGCCGGGCAACGGACCGAGCACCGGGCCATCCAGGGGAATCGGCACGCGGGACGGCCGCGGCAGGCTGACAAGATCCCCGCCCTCCCAGTTCGTACCGAGCAGGGTAATGAGCAAATCACGGCGTTCGGTGTCCAGCTCGCGATCTTTCGCGCTGGCGGCCTGGGCGACGACGGGGTCCGGTTCGGCTCGCCACCATTGCTGATCGGCAGTGAAGATCTCGACGGCGCGGCGGCGGGCGAACAGCGCGTTTACGTCGGCAATGATGATGTCACGGATCGTTTGTTCCGGACAGCCGATCTCGCGCAGGTTTTTGATGTATGTCGGGTAGTCGTCGGATTCAACTTCCTGCCAGGAAAAGAACTGCCGGCGGACGACGACCGCAGTCTTGATCTGCAAACCGTTGGTTGCACCCGGCAGAATCGCGGCGCGCGTGAGGGGCGAGTGGCCGCGGGACGCGAACCACAGCCAGCCCGCCGCGAGAATCAAGTTCCCGCCGAGCGACAAACCGAGGAGCAGACGCCAGCGCATGGTGGTATTTACGACGAATTGACCGCCAAAGGGAATTGAAAAATGCAACCGGGGAAAAGTTGCGGTCGCAATTTGACTCGCCCCGCGCGCAGCTTGACGCTTTAATTTCCCTGCATGAAGCAAAAAGCCTACGCCGCCGCCGGCGTTGATATCGATCTTGGCAACCAAGTCAAAGCCACGCTGCCGCAGCTCCTCGCCAGCACGCATCGCCGGGAAGTGCTCGGCAAGGTCGGCGGTTTCGGTGGCCTCTTCCAACTCGACCTCAAGAAATACCGCGAACCGATCCTCGTCAGCAGCGTGGATGGCGTGGGCACCAAGCTCAAGCTCGCCTTCGCGATGGACAAACACGATACCATCGGCGCGGATCTCGTGAACCACTGCGTCAACGACATCGCCGTGCTCGGCGCGGAACCGCTGTTCTTCCTCGACTACCTCGGCACGGGCAAGCTCGAACCGCACGTCTTTACCGAGATCATCAAAGGGTTCGCCCGCGCCTGCACCGAAAACAACTGTGCCCTGATCGGTGGCGAAACCGCGCAGATGGCTGGCTTCTACCAGAAAGGCGAATACGACCTGAGCGGCACGATCGTCGGCGTCGTAGAGAAATCCAAGCTGCTCAACGGTCAGAAAACCGTGAAGCGGGGCGACGTCGTCATCGGCATCGCCTCCAGCGGCATGCACACCAACGGCTATTCGCTCGGGCGCAAAATCTTCTTCGAGCAACTCAAGCTTAAGCCGACCAGCCACGTGCCCGGATTGAAAGGTACGGTAGGTCAGGAGTTGCTGAAGGAGCACATCAGCTACGGCCCGCTGGTGCTAAAGTTGTTGGCGAGGTTCAATCGCGGTGACGTAGCGGCGTCTCGGAAGAGCGCCGCCATCTCAAAGAAACGTTTGCGGCGGTCTGCCGACGCGCCGCTACGCGCCTTCGCGCATATCACCGGCGGCGGTTTTGTGGACAACATTCCACGCGTGCTGCCCAAGAACCTGGACGTCGTGATTCACAAAGGCTCGTGGGACATGCTGCCCATCTTTCAGATTATCGAGCAGAAGAGCGGCGTGCCGGACGACGAATTGTATCAAGTCTTCAACATGGGTATCGGCATGGTGGCGATCGTCGCGGCGGACCAGGCGGACGCCGTGCTGAAATTCATCCGCGGGCAAAAGCACAAAGCCTGGCTCATCGGCGAAGTGGTGAAGGGTAAGGGCGAGGCAAGGGTGGTATAACGGATGTAATGGATAGCATGCCGAGATACAAATTTAGAACGGGCACGCGACCGGTCATTTACAGATGCTGGTGGTTGTCTGGCAGGCCCTCGATTCTCCCACTGCGCCCGACTCGCCGGCGCGCTTTCACGTTGATCGAGCTGCTGGTCGTGATCGCCATCATTGGCATTCTCGCAGCGATGCTTCTGCCGGCCCTCGGCAAGGCCAAGCGGAGGGCGCAACGTACCTCGTGCCTGTCGAACCTCCACCAGATCGGCCTGGCAACCGCCATGTACATGTTGGACAGCTCTGGGAAAATGCCGTACGTGCCCGACGCCGAGTTACAACTTACGCCGCCCGTGGACGCGAACGGGAAGCGGTACAATTCCATGGGGTCATTCATGCCACTGTTTCATCCGTACGCGCCGAACGTGAGGATGTGGCTGAGTCCGCCCGTGCCCCTAGCGAGCACGAACG
>JANOHH010000752.1:0-2939 GCA_031406395.1 Verrucomicrobiota bacterium
CCATCAATCCGCTTTACTTGGCTGGCACAACTTCCAAACATTCGCCCATGCCGAATTTTGGACGCAGGCTGATCCTCGCCGGGCTGTTGCTGGGCTGCCTCGGCTTTGCGGCGGCGGGCGCGTCCGCCCCGGCGTACATCGTGGATCTGGCGCCCAACGGCCTGCCCCAAAGCTCGGTCATCGCCATGACGCAGATGCGCGAGGGTTATCTCTGGCTGGGAACGCTCAACGGCCTCGCGCGTTTTGATGGAAATCGGTTCGAGGTTTTTACCGAATGGAACACCCCGGGACTGATTAGCAGCAAAATTATCCGTTTGCTGGCGGACAGCCGGGGCGGGCTGTGGGTGGGCGCGGGCGGCGGTGGCGCAAATTTTATTAAAGAGGGACAGATCACCAAGCTCGACCTGGGCGGCACAGGGCCGGGCGCGGAGATCGCCGCCATGTGTGAGGACGTCACCGGAGGGATCTGGCTTTACACGGCGGACGGACGTTTGGTGCGATGTCGGGATGGAAAGGTTGAGAATATTTGGCCGGTGGCACCGGGGCTCAGTGTCTGTCGCACGGTGATTTCCGAGCCGTCGGGCCAGATCTGGATCGGTGCGGACACGAGATTATTCAGCCTGGAGTCTGACTTGGCGGCGCCTGCGTCGGAGTTGCTGCTCAAACCCCATCCGCTGCCGGGCAAACTGGATTTCCTACTGGCCAGCCGGAAGGGCGGGGTCTGGGAATTTGCCAACAACCGGATTCGCAAGTTGCAGACAAACGTTGTGGAACGGGATTTCGGTGCTTATCCGTGGGCGAGCACGAACCGCATCATGTCGGCGCTGGAGGATCACGCCGGCCACCTGGTCGTGGGCACCTATAATGGCGGAGTGTTTCGCTTTGATGTTAACGGGCAGAGTCACCGCGTGCCTGGCTTGTCCCACGACACCGCGTTGTCCTTGTGCGAAGATCGCGAGGGCAATCTGTGGGTCGGCACGGACGGCGGCGGGCTGAACCGTGTGAAGTCAAAAGCGTTCAGCGTCGCGGAGGTGTCGCGCGATAAGGTGGTGCAGTCCACCAGTGTGCATGCGGATGGCGGCATGTGGCTGGGCTTTAACGGTCAGGGCGCCCGTTATTGGAAGGACGGGGCCTGGCAGGACTATGGAGTCGAACAGGGGCTCGGCCCGAATTGTTCCGCCGTTCTGGTGGATCGCCAGCAGCGCGTCTGGGTCGGCACCAGGGATGCGGGGTTGTTCCAGTTGGTTGACGGTCGTTTCCAACCGGCCAGCGATGGCCGTTTGCGCGGGCGGAATGTTTCGGCGCTGCATCAGGATCGCAACGAGCGCCTTTGGGTGGGCACCGACGTGGGCCTCGCATGCTGGGATGAGCGCGAGTGGCGCTGGTTTGACCGAGCCAGCGGCCTAACCGCAAACGAGATCACCGCCATTGCCGACGACTCCGAGAGCAACTTGTGGTTCGGGACGGCCCGCGGGGGATTAAACCGCTTGCGCGAAGGACAGTTCACCTCGTTTCCCGCTACGAACGGGCCGCCGTGCGAGAATATCACTTCGCTTTGCGTGGATCGCGATGGCGGATTGTGGGTCGGGACCGGCAATGGACTGGGGCGTTTTTTTGCCGGACAGTGGAGTCGGTTCACCAAGAAGGACGGCCTGACGAGCGACAGCATCAACTACTTGATCGAAGACGGGCAGGACAATCTCTGGATCGGATCGAATGACGGCCTAATGCGCATCGCCCGGAAATCGCTGGCCAGCTCAGCGTTCGATAAGACCGCGACGATCGTGTGTCGCGCTTACGGCGTTGGCGATGGTCTGCCCACGATTGAGTGTACCCAGGGTTCGCAGCCCGCCGCTTGCCGCACACGGGATGGACGGCTCTGGTTTCCCACCATCCGCGGCTTGGTCTCGGTTGACCCGGCGCAACTGCTCCCCAATACCAACGTGCCGCCCGTCGCCATTGAATCGGTAATGCTGGACGGTAAAGAGCAAAATACAAACGCCCTGCATGCGAACTGGTCGCGCGACATTGTCGTGCCCGCGGGCAGCGAACAATTGGACATCTATTACACCAGCCTGAGTCTGGCCGCCCCGAAACAGGCCCGGTTCAAGTATCGGATGGAACCCTACGAGACGAAGTGGACCGAGGCGGGCGATGGGCGAAAGGCGCACTATTCGAAGCTGCCGGCGAACCGCTATCGCTTCCAGGTCACGGCATGCAACGAGGATGGCGTCTGGAACCCGAAACCGGCCACCGTCTCGATCCTCGTCCTGCCGCCGTTCTGGCAGGAATGGTGGTTCATCGTCCTCGTAGGATTGGGCGTGCTCGGCGCGGTGGTGGGCGTGGTGCATTTTATCTCCACGCAAAAGCTCCAGCGACAGCTCGCCGAATTGAAACAGCAGGAGGCGCTCGAAAAGGAACGGGCCCGTATCGCCCGCGACCTGCACGATCAACTCGGCGCGAATCTCACGCAGGTGGCCTTGCTCGGCGAGATGGCGGAGACGGACAAAAATTTGCCCGACGAAATTGAAGGTCATGCCAAACAGATTTCGCAAACCGCCCGCGAAACCTCCCGCGCGCTCGACGAAATCGTGTGGTCGGCCAATCCATCAAACGACACGTTGGAGGGCTTGATCAATTACGCCTGCAAGTACGCGCAAGATTACCTGGAACTGGCCGGCCTCCGCTATCGGCTGGACGTCCCGGCCCAACTCCCGGCGCAGACCATCGCGCCCGACTTGCGGCACAACATCTTTCTCGCCTTCAAGGAAGCCGTCAATAATGTCGTCAAACATGCCCAGGCGCAAATCTGTTCGATTCACATTACCCAGGCCGAGGCCCTGAATATCGAGATTGCCGATGACGGCGTCGGCCTACTGGAGAGGCGCGTGGCCGGCATCGGCCTCCGCTCTATTCAGGAACGAGCGGCCGAATTAGGC
>JANOHH010000772.1:0-5860 GCA_031406395.1 Verrucomicrobiota bacterium
TGTTCGTGCCCTTCTTCGTGCGTGCAAATCAACAGCGTAAACACCGCCGTCAACAACATAAACACCAAGGCTTGAACCACCCCAACCAAAAGTTCCATCGCGTAAAACGGTAGCGCCAGCAGCCAGCCGAACCACGGGCCACCCATGATCGCCATGGATTCCAGCATGTTTTCACCCGCAAAAATGTTACCATAAAGACGAAAGCTCAATGACACCGGGCGGAACGCAATGGAGACCACTTCCAAAACGCCGACTACGATGAACACGAAGATCATTAATACTTTCAAAGCCCCGGTCGTGTCACCTTTCGGGCCAAACAGGTGCAGGATAAATCCGCCCGGCCCATTCGCCTGCAGTGCCCACACCGTCCAACAAACGAAGAAGATCATCGCCATGGCCAACGTCATGTTCAGGTCGGCATTCACCCCGCGCAGCAGCGGCCGGGAAATATGATGTAACGTGCCCGCCTCATCCGGCGTGCCCCATCCCACCGTGCCGACCCCGGGCACCAGACCGGCCCAGTTCGTGGCCAGGATGAAAATGAAAATCGTGGCGAAAAACCAGAAGGTCTTTTTAACCAATTCGTGACCAATTATATCTTCCAGAAATCCATGCAAACCTTCAACCAGCCACTCCCAGAAATTCTGCGCCCCCTGCGGCACCGCCTTGATGTTACGGGTCGCGATCTGGGCGAAGACGATGATACCCAACGCCACCACCCAAGTCATGATCATGGAGTTGGTAACACTGAAAGGCCCGATTTGTATTTGAGGCGCCGCCGCGGGAAGACCTGCGCTGTGCTCAGCGTGCGCCGCCGCGTGTTCCACATCCTTGGCAGCCACCCCGGCAGCGTGTTCTGCGTCCGTCACCACGGCGTGCGCGTCCTGCTCGGCGGTTTTCGTGGTCGCCGCCCGAACCAGCTTCGCGGGCAGCGCTACGAACAAAACCAAAACCAAAATGATTCTAAGCAATCGCATTGAAATTCTGAGATCCTATCGCACGAGCGGTCATGTTTACCCGCCGAAAAGGGCGGCGAAAGGACTTTCAGATTGCCTCGCTGTGAAATAATTCACAAGGCTTTTTTGAAATTTTTTGAAGGATGCCACTGGTTAAACCTGTTTAATGATCAGCGTAAGTGACCTAAAACAATCCACCCCAAAACGTCCACCGCCCTCAACCGCTGTTACTCCGCGCGCGGCTCACAGTCGAGACGGGCTCGTGGTCGTGATGCTCATGTCCCGACGTCTCAAAACGACCAATCAGCACCGCCACCGCCAGCCCAGCAACTAAGGCGACGGATAGTTTAAAGCGGTCATGGGAATGAAATTGCAGTTCCGGCAGCAGATCGCTGCAGGCGATGCAAAGGAAATTACCCGCACAAAATGCCAGCGCGCCGCCGAGCAAAGCCCCATGCGAATCCGTCAGATGATTCGCGCCGAGACAAAACAAAACCGCCCCCAGCGGCGTGGCCAGCGCGAACAGGGCGTTCAACAACTGGCGGGACGCCCGGGACTTGCCGCTCGCCGTCATCAGCGTGGAAATCGCCATCGCATCAAACGGTTTGTGCAGGATGACGACCAACGCCGTGCCGACGCCGGCCAAGCCGACGTGACCGCGCGCCTCCGCGATGACCGCCGCCGCCAAGGCCAAACCGTCTAGCAATGAATGCAGCGACAAACCAAGTGCCGTCCCCACCCACGAAAGTTGTCGCGCGGATTTTTCCGCCAAGGTATGGGAGTGATCATGGGCGTGCGGCTCGGCGTGATCGTGACAGCAATCTTCGGGATCGTCCTCGGGCAAATCGTGGTGATGAAAGTGAAAGAACCGTTGCAGGAAAAACATCACCAGAAAACCAGCGAGCACCCATGCGACGGTGCGGTCAACGGAGTGGGATTGCTCGATGGCATGTGGAATCAGGTGCAACAGCGCCATGCCCAACATGAGGCCCGCAACAAAGCTGATCGCGGTTTGCAGCCGGGTGTGCGTCAGCCGGACCAGGAGCGGCAGCATGCCACCGGCGAGCGAAGCCGCCAGCACCAGCAAGCAGTAAACGACCAGCAACCAGGTTATTGAAATCATTGGCCCGGGAATGATTCGCGAAAATCCGGGACGCCGTCCAGTCGGAACATAGCGGGACTGGACGCTTGACCGCTTTTTCCCGGACAATATAGTCCGTCTGCTAGCGCACCTTGGTCCGAACCATAATCACCCCATGCCACCGAATCCGCCTCGAAGAAATTCGGCGAATACATCCGCCGAAGCGCAACGTTTGGCCAACGACAAGGCGGGCCAAGAGAACTGGCGGCGCTGGGGACCCTATCTTTCCGAGCGGCAATGGGGCACGGTGCGTGAGGACTACAGCCCGGGCGGTGACGCGTGGAATTATCTGCCGCACGATCATGCCCGCAGCCGCGCTTATCGCTGGGGTGAGGACGGGATTGCCGGCTTTAGCGATGATCGGCAGCATCTTTGCCTCTCGCTGGCGTTGTGGAACGGTCGCGACCCGATCCTCAAAGAGCGGCTCTTCGGCCTCACCAACGCCGAAGGCAACCACGGCGAAGATGTAAAGGAGTTGTATTACTACCTCGACGGCACACCGAGTCATTCCTACCTGAAGATGCTCTATAAATATCCGCAGGCGGAATTTCCTTACGCGCGACTCCGCGAGGAAAATGGCCGGCGCAGCCGGGAGGAGCCAGAGTTTGAGCTACTCGACACGGGCTTGTTCGATGCGGACCGTTACTTCGACGTCTTCGTCGAGTACGCGAAAGCCGCGCCGGATAACATCCTGATGCTGGTGACGGTTTACAATCGCGGTCCGGAACTGGCGAAACTTACGTTGCTGCCACAGCTCTGCTTCCGCAACAACTGGTCGTGGAAACCCAACGCCGCGAAACCCAGGCTCACCGCCGGGAAAGGAGGCGTCAATATCGAACATGCCCTACTGGGCAACTACTGGCTCGCCTGCGATGGCCAACCTACCCTGCTGTTCTGCGACAACGAGACCAATGTCCGGCGGCACTTCGCGCAACCCGCCGCGCCGGGTTTTTTCAAGGACGCGTTTCACGATTATGTGATCGGTGGCGACATGGCTGCGGTGAATCCCGCAAAAACCGGCACAAAGGTCGGTGTGCTGTGCGAGTTGAGTGTGCCGGCGGGGGGCTCCGCCACCGTGCGGCTGCGGCTCTCGCAGGCGGGAAGCTCGGCGTCCGGCAAATCTTTCGCCGGCTTCGACGACACCTTCACGCGGTGTCGCCGAGAAGCCGACGAGTTTTACGCCGGGCTGCAACACGACATCACCGACGCCGACGCGCGAATGGTGCAACGGCAAGCCTTCGCCGGGATGATCTGGAGCAAACAGCTTTTTCGTTTCGATGTGCAAAAGTGGCTGGACGGTGACCCGTGCCTGCCGCCGCCGCCCGCCGAGCGCAAGCAGGGCCGCAATCGGGATTGGCAGCATCTCAACAATGCCGAGGTGATTTCCATGCCGGACAAATGGGAGTATCCGTGGTTTGCCGCGTGGGACCTCGCGTTCCACTGTCTCCCGCTGGCGCTCATCGACGCCGAGTTCGCCAAAGCCCAACTCCTCCTGCTCACGCGCGAGTGGTACATGCATCCGAACGGTCAATTGCCCGCCTACGAGTGGGCCTTTGGCGACGTGAACCCGCCGGTTCATGCGTGGGCCACGTTCCGGGTCTTTCAGATTGATCGAAAGCAGCGCCGGCAGACCGATCCGGCAGACCACGGCGATCTGGTGTTTCTGGAGCGCGTGTTTCAAAAGCTGCTGCTGAATTTCACCTGGTGGGTCAACCGGAAGGACGAGCACGGGCGCAACATTTTCCAGGGCGGTTTCCTTGGCTTGGATAACATTGGTTGCTTCGATCGCAGCAATCCCCTGCCCACCGGCGGCTTCATCAACCAGGCCGATGGCACGAGCTGGATGGCGATGTATTGCCTCAACCTGTTGCGCATCTCCGCCGAGCTGGCCGTGCATAATCATGTTTATGAAGACATCGCTACGAAATTCTTTGAGCACTTTCTGTCCATCGCCGGCGCCATCAACGGCGTGGGCGCAAACAGTCTCGGTCTGTGGGACGAGACCGACCAGTTCTACTACGATCATCTCAGCCTGCCCGACGGACAGCATCTGCCGTTGAAAGTGCAATCCATCGTGGGATTGATTCCGCTTTTTGCCGTTCAGACGGTGGACCCTGCGGCTCTCAAAGAGTTACCCGAATTCACCGCGCGCATGGAATGGTATCTGGAGCATCGGCCCAAGCTGGCCGCCCTGATTTCCAACTGGCACCTTCCCGGACGCGGAAACCGCAGCCTGCTTTCCCTGCTGCGCGGGCACCGGATGAAGGCGCTGCTCCTGCGCATGCTCGACGAATCCGGTTTTCTCTCCGAGCACGGCGTGCGCGCCGTCTCGAAGGTTCACGAGCGCGAACCGTTTCGATTTGAAGCGGGTGGCCAGATTTACGAAGTCGGCTACTGGCCTGCCGAATCGCGCAACAATCTCTTCGGCGGCAACTCGAACTGGCGCGGCCCGGTCTGGATGCCGATCAACTACCTCATCATCGAATCGCTGCAACAATTCCATCACTACTACGGCGATGATTTCAAAGTGGAGTGCCCCACCGGCTCCGGAAAGTTTATCCCGCTCAACGGCGTCGCCGACGAATTGACCCGCCGTCTCACGCGCCTGTTCCTCAAGGGCGCGGATGGCCAGCGGCCTGCGCTCAAATCGCATCCCAAGCTGGCGACCGACCCGCACTTCCGCGACTACGTGATGTTCCATGAATATTTTCATGGCGATACCGGCCGGGGCCTCGGCGCCTCACATCAAACCGGTTGGACTGGCTTGGTGGCAAAACTTCTCCAACCTCGGGGTTCCTTTGCCGATGGACTGCCCGTTACGGGCAAGACACCCGCCCCGCAGCAGACACCGGGGAAAAGAGCCGCAACCACCCCAACCGCGACCAAAGGAAAACGGAAATGAATCTGGGAGGTAAAGCCATCATCGTCACCAAACCATCCGCATGCAGACCGAAGTAAGCCAACTGGCGGAATTGCAAAGTTTCGTTCGCCGACCGCGGCATAAGGCGCAGCCGCCCTAGTTTGTGGGACTTTTTCAAAATGGGCACCGTTACCAACCGTGCGCGGTTGACACTTGAGCAAATACAGCTTGGCTCAAATCGTTGTGGAATTACCATGTCGCGCTGGTAAAAAGAATCAGATTCTTGAATCCGCAAGTTTGAACTATGAAAGTGCTGGCCATTGACAATGAGGAAGCGCACGCAACGATTCTCGCGATCAGAAACGGGGAACGTCGCGCGCCTGCTTCCAAACCGACGCGCCATAACAATTCCAAAAAATGATCAAGAATCCCCTCATCGAGCCCGCAGTCGAACAACCAAAATCCCAAGTATTACCAACATGATATCGACACTTAAACCGCTCACGCAACGCCCGGCCTGGAAAGCACTCACGGCGCATCACCGGAAAACCAAAGGTCTGCACCTCAGGAAACTGTTTGCCGCCGATTCCAAGCGCGGGGAGCGGATGACCATCGAAGCCGCTGGACTGTTCCTGGATTACTCGAAGAACCGCGTCACCCACGAAACGCTCAAACTGCTGCTGCGACTGGCAGCGGAATCCGGATTGAAGGAGCGGATTCAGGCGATGTCCCGTGGCGAGAAGATCAACATCACGGAAAATCGCGCCGTGCTGCATGTGGCGCTGCGGGCGCCCAAAGGCGCGAGCATCCTCGTGGACGGCCAGAACGTGGTGCCGGAGGTTCACGCCGTGCTCGACAAGATGGAAGCGTTTTCAAAACGCGTCCGCAGCGGCGCGTGGCGAG